>JAJYDI010000006.1 GCA_021777635.1 Pseudomonadota bacterium | reverse complement strand
TGACCGCGATCGACATCAACTCGGCGCGCGCCACGAAGGGCAGCGATATCGAGGAAACGGCGTTCAACACCAACTGCGAGGCAGCGATCGAGATCGCCCGCCAGTTGCGCATCCGCGATGCCGGCGGACTGATCGTGATCGACTTCATCGACATGGACAGCCCCAAGCACCAGCGCGAGGTCGAGGACACGCTCAAGGAGGCGCTCAAGCTGGACCGTGCGCGCGTGCAGGTCGGCCGCATCTCGCGCTTCGGCCTGCTGGAAATGTCGCGCCAGCGCCTGCGCCCGTCGCTGGACGAATCAACCCAGATCGTCTGCCCGCGCTGCGACGGCCACGGCCGCATCCGCGGCGTCGAGTCGCTGTCGCTATCGGCTTTGCGCCTCGCCGAAGAGCACGCGATGAAGGAACACACCGGCCAGGTGCTGCTGCAGGCGCCACCGGAGGTCGCCAACTTCCTGCTCAACGAAAAACGCGCCAGCGTGGTCGAGATGGAGCTTCGCCACAAGGTGCATCTGGTAATCGTCGCCGATCCCAAACTGCAGACGCCGCACCTCGAGATCAGCCGCATCCGCGAAAGCGAGATGGGCGAGCACGCCAAGCCCAGCTACGAGCGCGTGACCGTCGCCGCGCCGACCGCGCTGCCGAAGGTCGGGCAAATCGATGCGCAGGGCGAGCAGCCGGCCGTGTCAGGCGTCACGCCCGCTACTCCGGCGCCATCGCGACCCGACGTGGAGCCTGTTGCCGCGCATGCACCAGCACCGCGCATCGCGCCGGCAGCGGCACCGGCGGCGACATCCACCGCCACACCCGGTGGCGGCCTGCTCAAGCGTCTGTTCGGCTGGTTCGGCGGCACCGCAACGGCGGCGCAGCCGACGCCACGTGCCGCACCGCGTCCGCCGCGCCCGCCGCGCGAGGAGCGCCCGGCACCACGCCCGCCGCGTGACGAGCGGCGGCCCTCAAGCTCCGGAAGGGCGCAACCCGCGCGCGCTGGCAGGCCCGGTGGCGAGCGCGGCGGCGAACGAACACGCGGCGTCACCGCCACGCCGCTGCCGCAGGCTAAGCCGCGCAGCGAGACGTCGCCGCCACGCGAACCACGGGGCGAGAGGCCACCGCCCGCAGCTCGGCAAGCACAGCCAGCGGCACGGGCACCAGCCGCCAACCCGGAACCGAAACCATTGACCGCGACCGTGACCGTGACTGCGACTCCGTCCGACGCGGCCAAGGCACCCGCGGGAAGCGACGCGCGCACCGACAGCGCCGGCGAGAGCGCGCGCGCACGTCGTCGTGGCCGTCGTGGCGGCCGCCGCCGCCGTCGTCATGACGAGAGCACCGCGACCGGGATGGACACCAGCGCAACCGCACAGGGCACGCACGACTTTGACGATGAAGAAGGCGATGCCGCGACACTGGGCCCGGATGGTGCAGGTACTTCCACACACGCAACGAATTCCGTCGTCAGCCTGCCGGCACCGGTAACGCCTGCGTTCCCTGCCACAGCGGCGTCTCCGACACCGGGCACCGCCGTCGCGCCTGCTGCGTCCGCGAACACAGCGGCAATGGCACCATCACCGCGCGAAATGGCCGCTGCGGCCCCTGGTTCTGTCATCCCCTCTGCAAGCTCCGCAACCGGCGCCTCCGCGGCGACACCGACGCCGGCGCCGCCGGCCGCCGTGCCGCCCGCCCCGGCACCCGCCGCCGCCACGTCGTTGCCGTCCGCGGTGCCGGCTGCGACGCCTGCTGCACCTGCACCCGCGGCGGCACCCATGCCGGCGGCGATTCCGAAGCCGCAATCCGAGGTGGGCATTGCGCCAAGCCCGGCGCCGACTCCGGCCGAGCGCCCGCTATCGCCTTTACCGGCACCAACCCGCGAAGGGCCGCCTTTCCCCGTCGCGGGCGCCAGCATGGCATCGCCGCAGCAATCCAGCCTGCTCCCTGACGTCCCGAAACCGGCGGCGGCGCCGGTGCGCCCGGCGTCCGTGACACCGTCGCCCACCCTTTCGCCCCCGTCGGCGAACGGGGACTCCGATCAAGGAAAGCCCGACAGCGACACGCCACCACGGCCCTGAGACCGACTTATCCGCACCGACCGACGGTGCGGATAGCGGTCAGCCGTCTGCCGCGCAATGGCGCGGGATGTCCTCGTAGCCGCTGAACTGCACAGCATCCCCGCAGCCAGGACAGGCGGCATCGCGCGGCAGCAGAAGCTCGCGAAAACGCATGGCCAACGCGTCGAATAGCAGCAGTCGCCCGACCAAGGGCGTACCGACGCCGAGCAGCAGCTTGAGTGCCTCGGTCGCCTGCAGCAGACCGATCACGCCAGGCAGCACGCCAAGTACGCCGGCCTCGGCGCAATTGGGTGCATCCGCCGCCGCGGGCGGCTCGGGAAACAGGCAGCGATAGCAGGGCGAATCGGTGCGCCGCGGGTCAAATACGCTGACCTGACCGCTGAAGCGCTCGACCGCGCCATACACCAGCGGCAGGCGCAGCCGCACACTGGCCGCCGCCAGCAGATAGCGGGTTGGAAAATTGTCGGCGCCATCGATCACCAGATCGTGTCCGCCCAGCAACCCCTCGACATTGCCGGCGTGCACGCGCACCGCGTGCGTCACGATCTGTATCGCGGGATTGAGGGCCGCCAGCGTCATGCGCGCTGACTCGACCTTGGGCAGGCCCACGCGGGCATCGGCATGCACCACCTGCCGATGCAGGTTGGAACGTTCGACGTGATCGTCATCGATCAGCGTCAGCGTGCCTACGCCGGCGGCGGCGAGATACAGCGCCGCAGGCGAGCCAAGGCCGCCGGCGCCGATCAGCGCGACCCGCGACTCAGACAGCCGCGCCTGACCGGCTGCGCCAATCTGCGGCAGGCGAAGCTGGCGCGCGTAGCGGTCCTGCGCATCGGCATCAAGCACGCCGGCCTGCACCGGCAGGCCAGCGGCAAGCCAGCGCCCGAAGCCGCCTGCCACCGAGGCAACCTGGCGATAACCGCGTGCCCGCAGGGCTTGTGCTGCGCGCAGCGAGCGCTGTCCTGCGGCGCAGATCAACAGCAGCTCGCGCTCTGGCGACGCCAGCGAGGAAATTTCGCGCAACAGGCGCCCACCCGGCATCGCGACCGCACCGTGCGGCAACCCGATGGCACGCTCGTCGTCATCTCGCACGTCGATCAGGAGTGCGCCGCCCAACTGGCGCCGACGCGCCTCGGCTGCATCCAACTGCTCGATCGCGCCAGCAACGTCCGGTGCGCTCATGGCCACAGCGCCGGGAGCGGCAAGACCTCGATCACGCTGCCTGCCACCAGTTCGCGCGCGCCTTCCGGGATCAAACCGAGACTGTTCGCCACGGCCAGCCCCGAGAGCTGCGCAGACCCCTGCCGTGCATGAGCAGAAAACGCCAGGCGAGCATCGACGCCGCAATGCAGACGGCCGCGCAGGAATTCGGCGCGGTCGTGGGACTTGCTTACCGCATGCGCCAGCACCGCATGCAGTACGGGCGGCGGCTCGTGCCCACTGAGCTGGCGCAGCACCGGGCGCACAAGGCCAAGAAATGTCGCCGCCGTGGACACCGGGTTGCCCGGCAGCGCGAACCACAGCGCCGACTCGAGACTGGCGGCCAGCACCGGCATGCCCGGCTTGATTCGCACCTTCCAGAAGTACACACGGCCATGGGTCTGCGCCAGCTGCGGCAGCAAATCCGCATCGCCGACCGAAGCGCCACCGCTGGTCAGCAGCACGTCGGCCATCGCTGCCAGCGCTCGCAGCGATTGCTCCGTGGCCTGTGCGTCATCGCCGACGTGGCGCACCGCCACCACCTCCGCACCGCTTGCCGCCGCGAGCGCGGCCAGCATCGGCCCGTTGCTGTCGCGCAGCTGGCCAAAGCCGGGTGTGGCCGCCGCCGGCACCAGTTCGTCACCGGTGGTCAGGATCGCCACCCGCGGGCGCCGGTGTACGCTGACCTCGAGCACGCCGAAACTCGCTAGCAGTGCCAGCGCTCCCGGGTCCAGCACGCGCCCGGCCGCCAGTACCTCGTCGCCCACGGCAAAATCCTCGCCGACGGCGCGCACATTGGCGCCGGCGGCAATTCCGGTGCCGACGATGACCGCATTGCCTTCGACGCGCACGCGTTCCTGAATCACCACGGTATCAGCGCCTGCAGGCAACGGCGCGCCGGTGGTGATGCGCACGCAGGTGCCGCGTGCCACTTCCGGCGCGGGAGCCATTCCGGCCAGCTGCCGGCCGATCAGACGCAGCGTGCGCTCGCCTGTCGTTGGCAGGTCCGCGGCGCGCAACGCATAGCCGTCCATCGCCGAATTGGCGAAAGCCGGCAACGCACCAGGTGCGCGCAGCGGCTGTGCAAGGATGCGTCCGGCAGCGGCCTCGACGTCGATGCACTCGATCGGCCGCGCGCGCGCCGCCGCAAGTGTCTGCACGATCGCGCGCGCCTCGTCGAAGCTGATGCGCTGTGGTGCACTGGCAAGGACGGTTGCGCTCATGAGTACAAGCCTAGCGCGGCGCGGCGGGAGACGTCGTCAGCGCTTGCCGCGCACGTGCTGCAACAGGCGGCGGCGCTTCTGCTGTTGCCGTTCACTCAGCACGTTGCGGCGACCGGCGTAGGGATTGTCGCCATCGTGGAACTCGATGCGCACCGGTGTTCCTTCCAGCTTGAAGCGCTTGCGGAAGAAATTCTCCAGATAACGCCGGTAGCTGTCGGCGATGTGCGCGGTGCGCGAGCCATGGATCACGATCGTCGGCGGGTTGCGTCCGCCCGGATGCGCATAACGCAGCTTGGGTGCATGGCCGCGCACCAGCGGCGGCTGGTGGCCTGCATACGCCTGCTCGAGCGCGCGGGTGAGCGCCGAGGCGGTCAGTTCGCGGGTGGACGCAACATGGGCGCGATCGACGGCACGCATCAGTTCGCGCAACCCTGATCCGTGCAGCGCGGAGACGAAGACTGTCTTCGACCAGGCCACGAAATCAAGCCGCCGTTCGAGCCCGCTGCGACACTGCTGACGCTGGTAGGCGTCGAGCCCGTCCCACTTGTTGGCGGCGATCACCAGCGCGCGGCCGGCATCGAGTACATGACCGATCAGGGCCAGGTCCTGGTCCGTGATGCCTTCGCTGGCGTCGATCAGAAGCACCGCCACCTCGGCCGCCTCGAGTGATTGCAACGTCTTGATTACACTGAATTTCTCAAGCGCATCCTCAACTCGGCCGCGGCGCCGAACGCCGGCGGTGTCGATCAGCACGTAGTGGCGCCCATCGCGCTCGAGCGTCACGCGGATCGGATCCCGAGTGGTCCCGGCGACGTCCGACACCACCAGGCGGTCCTCGCCCAGCAGCCGGTTGACCAGGGTGGACTTGCCGACGTTAGGGCGTCCGAGGATGGCAACGCGTACGCCGGCGTCGACGATTGACTCGGCTTCGGTTCCGGCCGCAGGCGGCAGGAACCCGGCGAGGGCTTCCAGCAACGCATCCAGTCCGCGCGAGTGCGCCGCCGCCAGCGGCAGGGTGGCGGCAATGCCGAGCGCTGCGAACTCGGCGAGGGCGTCCTGTTCATCAAGGCCGTCGGTCTTGTTGACCGCGATCAGCAGCGGCTTACCACTGCGGCGCAGCTCGTCGAGCACGCTGCGATCCTGCGGCAGCAGGCCTTCACGCGCATCGGTGACCAGCACCAGCACCGTCGCCTCGGCGATCGCGAGGCGCACCTGGCGCGCGGTCAGTACGTCGATGTCCGCGTCGTGACCCGAAAGACCACCGGTATCCACCACCACGAAGGCCGACCCACCGAGTCGGCAGACGCCGTAATGGCGATCACGTGTCACGCCGGGCCGATCCGCGACCAGCGCGTCTCGGCTGCGGGTCAGCGCATTGAAGAGGGTGGATTTGCCGACGTTGGGACGTCCGACCAGGGCGACAACAGGCAGCATCGGCGGCGGCGGGGCGTCATTGCGCCTGGATGCGGTAGGCGGCGATGTGGCCGACGTCATCCGCGACCACGGCGATATCGCCCACGATCAGCGGTCGCGCACGGATCGCCTTGCCGGAAAGGTGCTCGCGGGCAGCGAACTGGCCGGTGGCAAGATCCAGCCAGTGCACATAACCCTGCAGATCGCCTACCACCACGTACTTGCCCTGGATCGCCGGCGCGGACAGCCAGCGCCAGCCCAGTGCGTTCTGCTTCCATACGTCCGCACCACTGGTCTTGTCCAGCGCCCAGACATTCGAAGCATCGTCGATCGCGATCACGGTGCCGCCGCCGACGGCAACACCGGTGTAGCCCGACAGCGGCCGCGACCACAGGATGCGCCCACCCTCGGCCTGCACCGCGGCGACGCTGCCGTGGTAGGCATTGGCGTAGAGCACGCCGCCGTCAAGCACCAGGCTGCCGTCGGAGTCGTCGAGACGCTGGATCTCGGTGCGGCCCTCGCCGGTCGCCAAGCGCTGCTCCCAAAGCGAACTGCCCTCGGTGAGATTGAGAGCGACCAGCTTGCCGTCGTCGCTGCCGAAGAACACCGCACCGCCCGCGACCAGCAAAGTACCGTTACCGCGCAGGCTCAGGGTCGGAACGCTGCCACGGTCGTACAGCCAAAGCTGCTTGCCGTCACTGGCCGCCAGCGCGTAGATGTGGCCGTCGTTGCAACGCACCAGCACGCGATCACCGACAATGACCGGCGGGCTGATCACCTCGGACGAAACCGTGGCCTGCCAGCGCGGCTTGCCGGTCTTGGCGTCAAAACCGTAGACGTGACCGTCGAGGGTGCCCACCACCAGCAGATCGCCAGCCACAGCCGGCCCGCTGCTGTAACGAGTGTCGCGCTTCTCACGCCAGTGGGTGCCGACCGACCACAGCTGCTTGCCGCTGGCGAGCGCCAGCGCCTCGATATCACCGTTCGTGCTGACCGCATAGACCACGCCGTCGGCAACCGCAGGCTCCAGACGCACGCCGGAGTCCCCGGCGCCGTTGCCAACACCGGTTTCCCACAGCCGCTTGACGGCTAAGGTCGGCGTGAATTTGGCCAGCGGCGTCGGCGGCTGGATGTTGTCCTTGGTCTTGAACAGACCACAGCCGGACAGTGTCAGCGCACCGAACATCACCAAAACGAATTTGCGCATCATGAACCCTGCTTCCCGGCGGTGGCCAGATCATCGAATTTCATCTGCACCAGGGCGCGCTCGGGCGCATCCGGCTTGAAAGCCGCCAACGCGGCGGCATAGGCGGTGCGTGCCTCGGCGGGGCGTTTCAGCGCCAGAAGCGCATCGCCGCGCAAGGCCTGGGTCATGCCGACGTAGGTCCCCGCCGGCAGCTTGTCGAGACGCGCCAGCGCCGCGGCGGGCTGGCCCTGCGCCAGCTCCAGCTGGGCAAGGCGCAGTTCGAACAAGTGCTTGAGCGCGGCATCGCCGGCGTGCTGCTCGGCCCAGTCCAGCGCGGTGACTGCCTGCGCATACTGCCCCGCACTGGCGGCGTGCTCGGCGCGCCCGGCAGCGGCGAACGTTGCGAAGATCGTGTCCGGATAGTCCTTCATCAGGCGTTCGGTCGCCGCCGTTGCCAGGGCGCCGTCCTTGTCCTGGAGTGCCTGCTGCAGCACCTGATACTGCTCGGCCGCTGCCATCCGGTAGCGCTGCTGGTGCGCGCGCCACTGCTGCCACCCAAAAATGAGCAGCAGGCCGAGCACGATGCCCAGCAGAATCGAGGCGGCGTTGGCGCGGAGCCACTGGCGAACCTGCTCGCCCTGCTCGTAATCGTCGTATGCGTCGAAAGCCATCAAGTCACCGGCAACGATGGGGAACACGCGCGACGCAAGCGCCGCGCAGCGAGCGCGGAGGATAACGCAAAATGGCGCTCAGGCGCGGCCCGACGGGGCGTCGATGCTGAAGCTGGCAACGTTGGCGCGACGATGATCGTCGAGCGGATACGGCTTGCCGTCGAGCTCCACGCTGGCCGCATCGGCATTGCCGATGCGCACCTGCAACGCCTGCGCGCTACGATAGGTGCGGGTGGTGCCCGCCGGCAGCAGCGCGTACTCCAAGTGCTTGCCATCGGCAACGGTGACCTCGACCCAGCTCGGCGCCGACAGGCTGATCTGCAGCAGGTTGTCCGCGGCATCCGTGGCCGGCAACGACGGCACCGAAGCTTTCACTTCTTGCCCCAATGCAGGAAACGCCGCAATCGAGGCCAGCATCGGCTGCTCGCTGCCGGCTGCCGCCACGGGTCGCGTCCTCGCGGTCTCGACGCGTGCCGAGTGCCTCTGCACGGGATGCGCCTGCGCCAGCGCAGGCGCATCGAGCGGCTCGATGCGGACCAAATCGCGATCCAGGCCGCCGCGCAGGCCGATCCAGACCACCGGTACCGCAATCACCGCCGTCAGCACCATGTAGGTGGCCGCGGTTGCATACCGCTCGATGGCGAGCCGCAGATGCGACACGTTGCCGGTCATCACCAGCGGCGGCTCGCGTATTGCCAGCTGAGCCAAGGCGGCGTCGACCTCGGCCACCGGCACGCCCAGCAATCGCGCGTAACCATGCAACTGGCTACGCAGATAGATCGGCGAATCGCCCGAATCGATGCCGTGCTGCTCAATCCGCTGCAGTACCGCGGTCGGCAGTCGCAAGGTCTGTGCACAGCTCCCTAGGCTCAGGCCTCGCGCCTGACGCGCGATCATCAGTCTTTCGCCCAGCGCTGTGCCCGGTGGCGTCCCGGTGACGGCGAGGCGCATCTCGGCAGATCCGTCGGGCTGGCGGGCGAATGATGCAGGGGTTTCAGCAGAAGTCATGGCAGCGAACCGGAGGGGAGACTGCGGGCCTGTTCCGAGTCCGGGAACTGGTCGCGCAACCGACGGGCATAGGAACGGGCGGCCTCCTGGTCGCCCAGTTTCGTCTCGATTTCATAGCCGAGCTTGAGCACCGCGGGACTGGCCAGACCGAGCGCATCGAAACGCTGTACGAAGGCACTCGCGTGAAAGTCATCGCCCTGCTTATGCAGGATGACGGCGGTCTGGTAAAGCGCATCGGAATTCTTCGGATTGAGCGCCAACGCCTGCCTGAAGTCGGCCAGTGCCGGCTGCAACTGGCCCACCTTGAGCAGGCACGTTCCCGCGTTGGCGTAGGCGACATCCGGCGTGTGGTAGAACGGGTCGGCTACCGCGCGTTTGAAATAGGGCAGCGCCTCGTCGACCTTGCCAATCCGGCACAGGAATGCACCGAGATTGTTGTTGGCACTGCCCTTGGTCGGCTCTAGGGCATAAGCGCGCTTGTATTCCCGTTCGGCCTTGGGGTACTCCTTGATGCGCTCGTAGAGCACTCCCAGCACGGTATGCTCGGGCGCATAACTGTCATCGTACTTCTCTGCCAGCAGCAGCTTCTGCAAGGCGGTCTGCAAATCGCCACGCTGAAGGTACTGCTGGCCCAGTTCGGTGTGGACCTCGGCGGCCTGGCGCGCCTTCTGCTGCGAAGTTTCTCCCCGCAGCCCGCCCACCGATTGGCAGCCGGCAACAGCGAGGCTGCACCCGACCACCAGCATGATCGCGTTATGCCGCATGAGCGGTGGCCTCTTCGATGCGCTTGCGAAATTCGGCCTGGCGCCGGGTCCGATCGAGCACCTGCCCCTTGAGCTGACCGCAGGCGGCGTCGATGTCGTCACCGCGCGTGCGCCGCAGCATGGTCAGCACGCCCGCCTCGAGCAAGATCTTTTGAAATGCGGCGATCACATCCGGCTCGGAACGCCGATAGCCCGTGCCCGGGAACGGGTTGAACGGGATCAGGTTCACCTTGGCCGGCAGCCGCCGCATCAGCTTGACCAGCTGGCGCGCCAGCTCGGGACTGTCGTTGACATCCTTCATCATGGTGTATTCGAAGGTAATCGATGTGCGCGGACGCTTCGCCGCATAGCGCGCGCAAGCCGCCAGCAACTCGGCGATCGGGTAGCGCTTGTTGAGCGGCACCAGTTCGGTGCGCAGCTCGTCATTGGGCGCATGAAGCGACACCGCCAATGAGACGTCACTGACTCCGGACAGGCGGTCGATCAGTGGCACAAGGCCGGCGGTGGAGAGGGTGACGCGCTTGTTGGCCAGTCCGAAGCCGAGATCATCGCGCATCACGCTCATCGCGCGCACGACGTTGTCGAAGTTCAGCAGCGGCTCGCCCATGCCCATCATCACCACGTTGGTGATGCGCCGCTGCTGGTGCGGCTGATTGCCCAGCGCCTTCGCAGCCACCCACACCTGGCCGATGATCTCGCTAGCGGAAAGATTGCGGTTGAAGCCTTGGGTGGCGGTGGAGCAGAAACGGCAGTTCAGCCCGCACCCGACCTGTGAGGAAACGCACAGCGTGCCGCGCGTCGGCTCGGGAATGTACACGGTCTCGACCGCATTGCCGCCGTCCATGCCCAGCAGCCACTTGCGCGTGCCGTCGACCGACTTCTTGTCGAGGAGCGTAGCGGCCGGCGCGATCTCGGCGATGTCGGCGAGCTTGCCGCGCAGCGCCTTGCCAAGATCGGTCATCTGCTCGAAGTCGTCGACGTGGTGGTGATAGATCCACTTCATCACCTGGTCGGCACGGAACGGCTTTTCTCCAATCCGCGCGAACAGCGCGCGCAGACCCTCGCGGTCGAAGTCGAGCAGGTTGACCTTCGTCGCCGCGGTCACGTCATCGTCCTCAGCCTCGCGGGCAAATCTCGGTCGCAGCAAAGAAGTAGGCGATCTCGGCTGCCGCTGTTTCGGCCGCGTCGGAGCCATGCACCGCGTTGGCGTCGATACTGTCGGCGAAGTCGGCGCGGATGGTGCCCTGCGCCGCCTTCCTCGGATCGGTGGCGCCCATCAGGTCACGGTTGCGGGCAACAGCACCCTCGCCTTCCAGCACCTGGATCATCACCGGACCGGAACTCATGAAATCGACCAGCGCGCCGAAGAAAGGCCGATCCCGATGCACGGCGTAAAAGCCTTCGGCCTCGCGACGCGAAAGATGCCTCATTTTCGCCGCGACGATGCGCAGACCGGCCTGTTCGAAACGCGCAAGGATCGCGCCGACCGCATTCTTGGCGACGGCATCGGGCTTGATGATTGAAAGGGTGCGCTCCAGCGTCATGCTGCGGTGCTCCGGAAGGGGGTGGGAGGAAAATCGGTCAAGCACCGCCGATGATGGGTCAAACTTGCGTCAAATTGCGGGCTTAGATCACGGATTGTTGACGTTTTCGAGGCCCGCGGCAAGCCCTCCGTGTGCCGCCCGCAGACCGTTTGACCACACCGCACAGCGCTCGTATCCTTCAAACGGTCGTTTGATCGAGTGCCGGCTGCCGTGAACGCTTCCCAGTTTTCCACCAAACAGCGCATTCTCGGCGCCGCGGAGGCGCTGTTCGCCCGCTACGGCTTTGCCGGCGCGTCGCTGCGCCAGGTGACCACCGCCGCCAATGTCAACTTGGCCGCCGTGAACTATCACTTCGGATCCAAGGAAAACCTGATCGAGGAAGTGTTCCGCCGCCGCCTCGACGACCTTAACGCGCGCCGCCAAGCTGCGCTGACTAAGGTCGAAAAGCGTGCGGACGCCACGCTCGAAGACGCGCTCGACGCTTTCATCCGGCCGGCGCTGCAGCTGTCGCTGGATCGCAGTGGCGGCGGCGCCTTCATGCGCGTGCTGGCGCGCGCCTACGCCGAACACGACGATCGCCTGCGCAGATTTCTGTCCGACAACTATGGCCACGTACTGCGCGAGTTCGTTGTGGTCTTTCATCACATGCTGCCGCACCTCGACAAGGAAGAGCTTTACTGGCGACTGGATATCGTCGCCGGCGCGCTGACCTATGCGATGGCCGACTTCGGTGTTATCAAGCGCAAAGGCGGCACCAGCGAGCAAAGCCATCGCGAGCGCGCCGCCGAGCACCTGGTGCGTTTCGCCGCCGCTGGCCTGCGCGCACCCTGATTGCCGATTCCCGCTTCCCCGGCGCGACCGGGAAGTCACGTTTCCGTTCCCCAATCCCGGAGCTTCCATGAAACCCATCCCTCTCCGCATCCGCAAGGCCGCCGTGCTCGGCGCCGGCGTGATGGGCGCGCAAATCGCCGCCCATCTCGTCAACGCCGACGTCGAAACGCTGCTGTTCGATCTCGCAGCCGGAGAGGCCCCGAAAAATGGCATCGCAGCGAAGGCGATCCAGAACCTCGCCAAGCTGTCGCCGGCGCCACTGGCCGACAAGGCCCGTGCGCAGACGATCGTCGCAGCCGACTATGAGGAACACCTGTCGCTGCTCGCCGATTGCGATCTGGTCATCGAGGCGATCGCCGAGCGCCTTGACTGGAAGGTGGACCTCTACGCGAAGATCGCGCCGCATCTGAATCCGCGCGCCATTATCGCCTCCAACACCTCGGGACTGTCGATCAATTCGATGGCGGAGGCGCTGCCCGCGGCGCTGCGCCCGCGCTTCTGCGGGATCCACTTCTTCAATCCGCCGCGCTACATGCATCTGGTCGAACTGGTCCCCGACCGCGCGACCGACTCGGCGGTGCTGGACGCGCTGGAGGGTTTCCTGACCACCACCTTGGGCAAAGGCGTGGTTCGCGCCAAGGACACGCCCAACTTCATTGGCAACCGCATCGGCGTGTTCTCGATGCTCGCGACGATGCATCACACCCGGCAGTTCGGCCTCGGCTTCGACGTCGTCGACGCGCTGACCGGCCCTGCGATCGGACGGCCCAAGAGCGCCACCTACCGCACGGCCGACGTGGTCGGCCTAGACACCATGGCGCACGTGATCAAGACCATGGCCGACACCCTGCCCGACGATCCTTGGCACCGCCACTTCAAAGCGCCGGATTGGCTGGCTGCGCTGATCGCCAAGGGCGCCTTGGGTCAGAAAACCGGCGCCGGCTTCTACCGCAAGGCCGGCAAGGACATCGTGGTCCTTGACGTCGCAACGCAAGACTATCGCGCCTCCGCGCAAAAGGCTTCCGACACGGTCACCGCGATCCTCGCCATCAAAGACCCCGCGGAAAAGTTCGCCCGGCTGCGCGCCGACGCCGATCCGCAGGCGCAGTTCCTGTGGGCGACCTTTCGCGACCTGTTCCACTACACCGCTTTTCACATCGCCGACATCGCCGAAACGTGCCGCGACGTCGATTTCGCCATCCGCTGGGGCTACGGCTGGAAACTGGGACCGTTCGAGACCTGGCAGGCCGCCGGCTGGCAACAGGTCGCCGGCTGGATCAGCGAGGACATCGGGGCCGGCAAAGCCATGAGCGATGCGCCGCTGCCGGCATGGGTGACCGACGGACGCAGCGGAGTGCATGGCACTGACGGTTCATTTGCGCCGAAGGCGGGCAAGTCGCTGCCGCGTTCGGCGCATCCGGTCTACACGCGCCAGCTGTTCCCCGACCCGCTGCTTGGCGAGCGTTTCGATCGCGGCAGTACCGCGTTCGAGAACGACGGGGTACGCCTGTGGCATCTGGGCGACGACGTCGGCATCGTCTCCTTCAAAACCAAGATGAACACCGTCAACGACGCCGTGCTCGACGGCCTGCAGCGTGCGATCGGGGAGTCCGAGCGCCGGTTCAAGGCGCTAGTAATCTGGCAGTCCGGCGAGCCGTTCTCGCTCGGCGCCGATCTCAAGGGCGCGTTGGGCCTGCTGCAGGCTGGCAAGGTCGCCGACTTCGAGGCGATGATCGCCAATTTCCAAGTCACCAGCATGCGCATCAAGTACGCGCAGTTGCCGGTGGTGGCCGCAGTGCGCGGCATGGCGCTGGGTGGCGGCTGCGAATTCCAGATGCACTCGGCGCGCACGGTCGCGGCGCTGGAGAGCTACATTGGATTGGTCGAGGCCGGTGTCGGTCTGCTGCCCGCAGGCGGCGGTCTGAAGGAGATCGCCACGCGCTGCGGTCTCGCGGGTGACCCCTTCGAAGGCGTCAAGAGCATCTTCGAGACCGTCGCCATGGCCAAGGTTTCGGGCTCCGCGCTGGAAGCCAAGCAGATGGGCCTGCTGCGCGAAAGTGACGTGGTGGTGCTCAACGCGTTCGAACTGTTGTACGTGGCGCAGAACGTCGCCACCTCGCTCGCCGAGTCCGGCTGGCGCCCGCCGCTGCCGGCGCGCGCGATCCCGGTGGCTGGCGTCGTCGGCACTGCCAGCCTGAAGATGCTGCTGATCAACATGCTTGAAGGCCGCTTTATCTCAGAGCACGACTACGAGGTCGCCACGCGCATCGCCGATACCCTCTGCGGCGGCGCGATCGAGCGCGGCGCGACCGTGGACGAGGAATGGCTGCTTCGCCTCGAACGCAGGCACTTCATGGCGCTGGCACAGATGCCCAAGACCCAGGCGCGAATCCAGCACACCCTGACCACCGGTAAGCCACTGAGGAACTGAGACTCACGTTCCGCGAAGAACGTAGGGCGCGCGAAAGGTCTTCATCTGACTGCCTTATTCGCGTTCCTGGCGGCCTTTGCGGACCCATGAACGCAGTGGTCCGCGAAGAACCAAAGGGCGCAAAATTTCAGGGCTGATGCTTTTTCCGCAGCCCTGGTACCCGGCACAAACCCGAACTTCCCGGCCCTCGAACCCAAGTCCATCGGTCCACGACGCGCGCGAACGCACGAGATTCATTATGGGAAAACGTTCGCGGTCGTCGCGCTCTTCGCGGACCAAATGCTCCGGAGATCAAGCATGACCAAGCAAATCCAGGATGCCTACATCGTCGCCGCCGTGCGCACACCGGTCGGCAAGGCGCCGCGCGGCGTGTTCCGCAACACGCGGCCCGACGATCTGCTGGCGCACGTGATCCGCACCGCGCTTGCCAAGACGCCGGGCATCGATCCGAAGCGCATCGGCGACGTGATCGTCGGCTGCGCCATGCCCGAGGCCGAGCAAGGCATGAACGTGGCGCGAATCGGCCTGCTGCTGGCCGGGCTGCCGGATACGGTGCCTGGCGTGACCGTCAACCGCTTCTGCTCGTCGGGCGCCCAGGCGGTGGCGATGGCCGCCGACCGCATCCGCCTCGGCGAGGCCGACCTGATGCTGGCCTGCGGCACAGAGAGCATGAGCATGGTGCCGATGATGGGCCATCGCCCGGCGATCAACCCGGCCGTGTTCGACAACGAGCATGTCGCCATCGCCTACGGCATGGGCATCACCGCGGAAAAGGTCGCTGAACGCTGGAAGGTCAGCCGCGAGGACCAGGACGCCTTCGCCCTGCAGAGCCACCAGCGTGCACTGGCGGCGATCGCCTCGGGCGAGTTTGCCGAGGAGATCGCGCCATATACGCTGGATGATCGCTATCCTGATCTGGCAGCACAGGCGATCAAGGCCGACCAGCGATGCATCAAGACCGATGAGGGCCCGCGCAAGGACACCAGCCTCGAGAGTCTGGCCAAACTGAAAACCGTGTTCCGCGCCAACGGCAGCGTGACGGCCGGCAACAGCTCGCAGATGTCCGACGGCGCCGGCGCGGTGCTGCTGGCCAGCGCTCAGGCGATCAAGGATTACGACCTCACGCCGCTTGCGCGCTTTATTGGAGCGTCGGTTGCCGGCGTGCCGCCGGAAATCATGGGCATCGGCCCCAAGGAAGCAATCCCGCGGGCGCTCAAGCTCGCCGGCATCCGTCATGACCAGCTCGACTGGGTCGAGCTCAACGAAGCCTTTGCCGCGCAGGCGCTGGCGGTGATCCGCGATCTCGGCCTCGATCCGGCCAAGGTCAACCCGCTGGGCGGCGCGATCGCACTGGGCCATCCGCTGGGTGCCACCGGCGCCAAGCTGACTGCGACGGTCGTGCACGGCCTGCGCCGGCGCAAGCAAAAATACGGCATGGTCACCATGTGCATCGGAACCGGCATGGGCTACGCGATGGTTCTCGAGGCGGTGTGAGTCGTCAGAACCCCGGATTCGCCAGAGGCTTCCATCGCTCCGTCGATGCTGGCATCCGCCGTCTGCACCCGTCACTCACACCCGCAGTGCACTGCCTAGCAACGGGGCGAACAGGGCAAGCACGACGAATGCGGCCGCGATCATCAGCGTGGTGATCACCGCCTGCACGACGTAGTGCACTGCGATGTCGTTGACCGCGGCGACAGCCTTGTCGAAACCCTCGGGCGCCGCAGGCTGCAGGCGCGCACTGTCAAGCCGCGACGCGGCGCGGAATTCGAGGAAGGCCACCCAGGCCAGCGCGGCGGCGAACGGCAATCCGATGATGGTCAGCCCAAGCAATGCGGCCAGCATGCCGTTGAACACACCGCAGGCACGAATCCACAGTGTGGCGTGCGCCAGCGGTGCGATGGCGTCGGCGAACAGCGCGACCTCGCCCGCTGCCAGCGGCGCGGTCTCCGCGGGCGACGCGGGCGCGGTTTCAGAGACCATGAGCCACCTGCGCAACGGCCTCGATGGCGACGCCGATCAGCACCAACAGGCCGAGCGCACTGGTCAGCGCAGACAGCATGAAGTAGCGCGCCAGCGCGGCAAACCCCTCCCGGGCATCCTCGGGCCGCAGACTTGCATGCGCCACGCTGAGCACCGAGACGGCGCGAAACAGGAACCATGCCGCCAGCGCCCCGCTCAGCGCCACGAGCGCATCCAGCCAGTTGCCGTGCCAGAGCTTGAGCACGCCGAAACCCAGCAACAGAACGGCGAAACCCCGGCACCACCCGCGCCGGCGATGCAGCGGCGCGCTGAGCGCGCGCACCCAGCCAGCGGGCACGCCAGTCCCCGACGGTGAGGCCGGGGTCGCGGCCCGTGCAGGCGGATTGGAAGGCACCAGAGCATTCATGGCGAACGCATACCGCAGCGCACGGACGGGCTGCCATCTTGCCACGCCTGCGCCGCGACTCGCATGAACTTCGATTGCGTCGCGCGGGCTGCCGCGGATCGAACGACGGCCATTCCGGCGCCTTCACCGGACAGCGACGATCAGGCGTTCCGGCGCTCCTTGCGCGCGTCGAGATGCTGCAGCCACGCATAGCGCGCTTGCGCCGCCAGATAGCCCAGCGGGCGCTGAGCCGAAACCAGCCCGAATGGCTCGAACAGGCGCCACGCGTCATCATCCCGGCTAATCGCTGCGGCAAGCAGTTCGCCCGCCAGCGTGGTCGGCGCGAGGCCGTGGCCACCGAAGGCCTGTGCCCACCACAATCCGCGGCCGTCGCCACCGATCTGCGGCATTTGGTGGCGCGCATAGCTCATCAGACCGGACCAACCGTATTCGACGCGGCTGCCCTCGAGCTGCGGAAACACCTTGAGCATGTCGCGGTAAAGTAGTCGCCGAACGTCCTCGGGCCGGCGGTCGCGCACCGAGATGCGGCCACCCCACAACAGTCGCGTGTCGGCCAAGGGGCGCCAGTAATCAAAGGCGAAGCGGGTGTCGTAGACGGCTGCCGCGCTGCGCACGCAATCGGACAGGCGCCCACCCAGCGGCTCGGTCGCCATGACATAGGTGGCGATCGGCAATACCGCGCGATCGGCCTGCGGATCGAGCCCGGCCAGATAACCGCCGGTGGCCAGCACCACCGTGGGCGCATCGACCCGCCCGCCACCGGTGTGCAGACGGAAACCGCCCCCGCTGCGCTCCAGGCGCAGTACCCGCGAAGCCTCGCGCAGCGTCACGCCCTGCGCGGTCGCCGCCTGCGCAAGTCCGCGCGCAAAGGCAAGCGGGTCCAGATGCAACGCGTCGCGCTCGTACAGCGCACCGTGGTAGCGGTCGCTGCGCACGATCTCGCGCAGCGCGTTCGGCTCGACCCATTCCCACTCGATGCCGAAATCCTCGGCCATCTGGCGCTGGCGGCGGCGCAGAACTTCGGGATCGCGGAACCAGTTTGCGCACAGAACACCGGCGTCGTTGGCCGCGCAGACGATCGCATAGCGCTGGATGCGCGCACGGATCAGCCGGACTGCATGCTGGGTGGCCAGATAAAGTGCCCGCGCCCGCTCCCGGCCAAGGCGCCGCACCAGTTCCTCGCCGCCCAGCGAATAGCCGCCGAAGACGAAGCCGCCATTGCGGCCGGAGGCACCGAATCCGACGCGCTCGGCTTCCAGCAACACCACGCCTTTGACCCCGCGCTCAGCCAGACCCAGCGCTGTGGCCAGACCGGCATAGCCGCCGCCGACGATCGCCACCTCGGCCTCAATGCGGCCGCCCAAGCTGGGATAGCCATAGCTGAGCGGCGCCTGCGCGGCGTAAACGCTGTCAGCGGCGGTCGGACGCAGATCAGTCATGCGCCGCGACGAACTCGCGCACCGCGGCCGCAAGCTCCGGATCGTCCATCGCTAGATGCAGAGTCGCGCGCACCAGTCCCAACTTGTTGCCGCAATCGAAGCGCTCGCCGGCGAAGCGATAAGCCAGCAACTCCTGCTCCTGGGCAAGGGTCTCCAGCGCGTCGGTCAGCTGGATCTCGCCGCCCAGGCCGGGTCGCGTGGCTTCCAGCAGTTCGAAGATGCGCGGCGGCAGCAGGTAGCGGCCGACAATGGCGAGCCGGGACGGCGCGGCCGCGGATTTCGGCTTCTCGACCAAGTGACGAATGCGTCCGGCGCGCCCACCGACCGGATCCACGGCGACAATGCCGTAGCGATGCGTCTGGTCTGCGGGTACCTCCTCGACCGCGACGACGCCGCTGCCATGGGTCGCCGCCATCTCGGCCATCTGCCGCATCACGCCGGCGCCGCGGGCACGGATTAGGTCGTCGGGCAGGATCACGCCAAACGGCTCGTCACCGACCACCGCACGCGCGCAGAGCACGGCATGGCCCAGCCCCCGTGCCTCGGGCTGGGTGACGAATACGCAGCGCACGTGCCCGGGCAATACGCTGCGCACGATCTCGAGCAAATCGACCTTGCCGGCCTCGGCCAGCTTGGTTTCGAGCTCGTAGGCCTTGTCGAAATAGTCGGCGATGGCGTGCTTGTAGCGGTTAGTGACGAACACCAGGGTGTCGGCGCCAGCCTCCACCGCCTCGTCGACGGCGTACTGGATCAGTGGGCGGTCGAGTACCGGCAGCATCTCCTTGGCGATCACCTTGGTGGCCGGCAGGAAGCGCGTACCGAGCCCGGCCACCGGGAATACCACCTTGCGCAGGGGGCGGCTCATGCTGAATCTCCTTGAAGGATCGTTGCGGGCAATGGGGGGGCAACGCGTCGGCATGCCCGGGCTGGAACGCCGGCAGCAGTCGTCCCAGCACGCGCCGCAGGGCCTCCTCGTCGAAGGCATCCACAGCGGCGCGCGCTTCGCGCAGCGCGGCGTCGAGCTGCTGCGGCTCCAGCGCGCGCGGCTGCGCCAGAAACAGCTTGGCGTGCGCGGTGGGCGCATAATTCTCCTGCGGATGGAACAGTTCCTCGAACAGCTTTTCTCCCGGACGCAGGCCCGTGTAGACGATGGAGACATCGCGATCCGGGTGCTTGCCGGCTAGGCGGATCATCTGCTCGGCGAGGTCGCGGATCCGCACTGGCTCGCCCATGTCGAGCGCAAAGATCTCGCCACCACGCCCCTGCACTGCCGCCTGCAGGATCAGCTGGCAGGCCTCGGGAATGGTCATGAAATAGCGCGTGACTTCGGGATGGGTAACCGTCAGCGGCCCGCCGCGCGCGATCTGCTCGCGAAACAGCGGCACCACCGAGCCGGCAGAATCCAGCACGTTGCCGAATCGCACGGTAATGCAGCGCGTGACCGAGCGCGCCGCATGCGCTTGAACCACCATCTCGGCCAAGCGCTTGCAAGCGCCCATCACGCTGGTCGGATTGACCGCCTTGTCGGTGGAGATCAGCACCAGTCCGGCACAGCGATGACGATCGGCGGCCGCGGCCACGGTCTCGGTGGCCAGCACGTTGTTGCGCACCGCTTCACGCAACTGCTCTTCCAGCAGTGGCACATGCTTGTAGGCCGCGGCATGGAAGACCACATCGGGAACCGACTGCGCGAAGGCGCGCTCGACCGCCACGCCGTCGCCGCAATCGCCCAGCAGCGGGTGCAGCCGCAGATCAGGGTCGCTAGTGCTGATCTCCTGGGCGATGCGATAAAGATTAAATTCGCAAGAATCCATGATGGTCAGCGACGCGGCTCCCAGCCTCACCACCTGCCGGCATAGTTCGGACCCGATCGAACCGCCACCTCCGGTGATCAGCACGCTGCGTCCGGCGATCCCCTCACGAATCGCCGCCCAGTCGAGCTGCACCGCGTCGCGACCGAGCAGGTCCTCGATCGCGACTTCCTTGAGCTCGTTGAACTGGGCGCGCCCGGCGACCACGTCCTGCAGTCTCGGCACTGTACGGAACGGCAGCCCGCAGGCCTCGCATCGGGCGACGATGCGGCGCATCTGCATGCTGTTCGCCGAAGGCACCGCGATCAGCAGCATCTGCGCCGCGGACTCGCGCGCGATTTCGTCGAGGTGCTCGACGTCACCCAGCACCGGAATGTCGTGCAGGCGCGCGCCGCGCAGGAGGTTGCTGTCGTCGATGAAGCCGACCACGCGGTAACGGCTATCCCGGCGCAGATCGCGCGCCAGCGCTTCGCCGGCACGGCCGGCACCCAGGATCAGCACACGCTTCGCCGCTGAGGCCTGGAACAGGTCCAGCCGCCTGTCTTTCCAAAAACGAAAGGCCAGGCGCGGCAGCCCCAGCAGCAGGATCAGCAGCAGCGGGTAGATCACCAGCACCGAGCGCGGAACCGTGGCCAACCGGTTGTACAAGAACAGAAGAACGCCAATGGCCAGCGCGCCGATCACCGCGGCCCGCACGATATTCCACAGATCCGGCAGGCTGGCGAAACGCCACAGTCCGCGATACAGCCCGGTCCAGACGAACGTCGCGCCCTGAACCGCCAGCACGATCACGAACTCGGCTGCCACGAACGGCGCGCCGGACACGTCGCCCATCAGCGCGTAGCGCAGCACCTTGGCCAGCCACCATGCCAACGTCACCATGGCGAGATCGTGCAGCACGACTGCCGCACGCGGATGGATGGAACCGATCAGGTTACGCAGGTGCATGGCGCAGTTTCGCATTCTTCCCCACTCGCAGACAGGCGCGCCTGCCGAGCCACCACGCCAGCACGGCGCTGATCAGCACGGCGGAAGCCAGCGGCCATGCCCATGCCGGCCGTTCATGCATCAGAAGCAATGCCGGGGCTACCAGCAGCAGATTCCAAGCCGCGTAGAACGCGGCCGCACGCGCATGCGAATGCGATACTCGTGCGATCCACTGGTAAAGATGCTCGCGATGCGGACGGTACCAGCGTCGACCGCGCAGCAGGCGCGACAGCAACGTGCAACTGGCATCGACGGCGAACGCGCTCACCACGACCGCCGCCTCAGCGATTTCGATTGCGCCGCGTGCGATGGCTGTAAGCGCGACCGCCGCGATCAAAAAACCTAGCGCTCCACTGCCGACATCGCCCATGAATACCCGAGCGCGCGGAAAATTGAACGGCAGGAATCCCAGCGTGGTGGCGGCGAGGATCAGCGCAACGAGCGCTATGCCCGGTACGCCGCCGGCAAACGTCAGTGCTGCGATCGCAGCCAGTACGAACACCACCTGCAGCGCCAGCAGTCCATTGCTGCCGTCCATGAAGTTGTGCAGATTGATCGACCACACCGTAGCCAGCAGCACGCCGCCATGCCAAAGCAGCGGATTGGCAGCGAACGACGGCGGCGGCGGTAGCGCATTCGCCAACAGCAGGGCTGCCGCCAGGTGCGTCAACAGCCGGAGCCACGCCGGCAGATGGCGGTGATCGTCAGCGAACCCGACCGCAGCCACCAGCAAGGTGCCGATCAGCCAGGCGCGCCCGAGCGCTGGCGTCATGCCCCAAGCTCCGCGCATCGCCGGGATCAGCACCACGATGACCGCGGCCAGCACGATGCCAACACCGCCACCGCGCGGCGTCGGCGCCCGATGCAGACGACGCCTGCCAGGAATGTCGAGCAAACCGCGCCAGCGCGCATAGGCCATGCCGGCGGCCACCGTCGCGGCGGCGATCAGCAGCGCAACCAGCGGAGAGAGGATCACGGACATCGTTACCTCACTCGCTGGCCACACCATGGATCGGCCGCAACGTGCCCCAGCTCTTGCAGCTCGGGCACTGCCAGTGATGTGCCTTGGCACCGAACCCGCAGCGGCTGCAGCGGTGCATCGCCTGCCCTTCCAGCAGCGTGCGAGTAAGCCCCCGGAGGAGCAAAAAGTTCTCGCGCGCCTCTCCACTGCTGCGGTCGATGGTGACGTCGATCAGCGCCATCAGGCCGCGCACCGAGGGTCGCTGGCGCAACTGCCGGGTGAGGAAATCCACCGCCTGCCGCTCGCCGTCGCGACCGGCGTAGATGCGCGCCAGCGCCAGGACCGGCGAGATGCCCTGATAGCGAGCCAGCACATCGGTCAGGAAGCGCTCGGCGCGCTCCATCTGCTGCGAACGCGCATAGCTGTCCAGCAGCGGCGGCAGGATCTCAGGCACAAACTCGACGTCGGCGCGCACCGCACTCTCGAAAGCCTCGACCGCCTCGGCATAACGACCATCGGCGGCAAGAAACTGGCCAGCCAGCAGGTGCGCGCGCACGAAGTCCGGCAGGCATTCGAACGCTTGTTCGAGATAGCGTTGCGCCTCGTCGCGAGCGCCGTGCGCGTGCGAGCGTTCGGCCAGCTCACAACAGAAATGGGCGATTTGCTGCGCCTGCGACTCCCCGGTCATCTCCTCCAGCCGGCGCGCATAGGCAATGGCCTCGTGCCAGTCACGCTCGTGCTGGCAAATGCCGATCAGATGACGCAGCGCCGAGGGCGCGTGCGCATTCATGGCCACCAGATCAGCAAACAGGGTTTCCGCGCGATCGAGCAGACCGGCACGCATGTAGTCTTCGCCGAGCTCGAGCAGGGCGATGGTCTTCATATCATTGGACAGATTGGGCCGCGCGATCAGGTGCTGATGCACGCGGATGGCGCGATCGACCTCGCCGCGGCGACGGAAAAGGTTGCCCAGCGCAAGATGCGTCTCTACCGTGTCGCGATTCAGCTCCGCAAGCTTGAGAAAAACCTCAATCGCCTTGTCGGGCTGCTCATTGAGCAGGTAGTTCAGCCCGCGAAAATAGCTCGATGACAACTCGCTGACCCGCGCGCCGGAATGGCGCACGATGTAGCGTCGCGCCGTCCACCAGCCCGACAGATACGCAAGCGGAAGCAGCAGAATCAGCAGAACCGGCAGGTTCATGCGCTGCCGTTACCGGAGGTGTCCGCACTGCGCGGCCCTCGCGCGCGGCGGCGCTGGCGCAAGCCTAGCCCGATCCAGGCAGTGAGACCACCCAGCAGCCAGCCGACGGCCAAGGCCAGCAGCAGGGCCACGCCCTTGGGCAAGTCGGCCTGGAAGACCAGCAGGTCGTAATGCACAACGCCGCCATTGAGCGCACCGAACGCCGCACCCAGCAGCACGAAAAGCAGCAGCAGGAAGACGATCAGCAGACGCATGGCCGGATCCCTCAGCCGAAGACTGTAGCCGAAACGCTCACGCCACGGCAGCGTTGACGCGCTCGCGGAGCTCCTTGCCTGGCTTGAAATGGGGCACGTGCTTGCCGGGCAGCGCGACGGCGGTGCCGGTCTTGGGATTACGGCCCATGCGTGGTGGCCGGAAATGCAGCGCGAAGCTCCCGAATCCGCGCACCTCGATGCGCTGTCCGGAAGCCAGCGCAGCGGTCATCTGCTCGAGCACGCTGCGCACGCCGAACTCGACGTCGGTAAAGGCCAGATGGCCCTGACGACTCGCCAGGGCTTCGATCAGGTCGGACTTGGTCATGGTCACGATGGGGTCACCGCGGATGGCATGGCGGAATCTGCGGAGTCCGCCATGCCCGGTTCCGTCAGGCCTTCTTCATCTGTTCTTTCAGCAGCGCGCCAAGCTTGGTGGTGCCACCAGCGGCCGACTGGTAATCGGTCAACGCCTCCTGCAGGTCTTCCTCGTCCTTGGCACGGATGGAAAGCTGCAACAGGCGCCCCTTGCGATCCATGCCGATGAACTTGGCCTCGACCGGGTCGCCGACCTTGAGGTGTTGGCTGGCGTCGTCGATGCGCTCCTTGGCAATGTCGCTGGCGCGGATATATCCCTCGACGCCGTCCTCAAGCGCGATCAGCGCGCCCTTGGCGTCAACTTCCTTGACCACGCCGGTCAGCACACTGCCGCGCGGATTGCCGGCCATGAATTGGCCGAACGGGTCCTGCTCGAGCTGCTTGATGCCGAGGCTGATGCGCTCGCGCTCGGGGTCGACCGCAAGCACCACGGCCTCGATTTCGTCGCCCTTCTTGAAGTTGCGCACCAGGTCTTCGCCGGTGGTCTGCCACGAGATGTCGGACAGGTGAACCAGTCCGTCGATGCCGCCTTCGAGTCCGATGAAGATGCCAAAGTCGGTGATCGACTTGATGCTGCCACTGACACGGTCGTTCTTCTTGTGCACGGCGGCGAACGTTTCCCACGGATTGGAGTGGGTCTGCTTGATTCCGAGCGAGATGCGGCGACGCTCCTCGTCGACGTCGAGCACCATCACCTCGCACTCGTCGCTGACCTGCACCACCTTGGCCGGATTAACATTCTTGTTGGTCCAGTCCATCTCGGAAACATGCACCAGGCCTTCGACGCCGGGCTCGATCTCGACGAAACAGCCATAGTCGGTGACGTTGCTGACTTTGCCGAACAGACGGCTGCCGACCGGATAGCGGCGCGCGATGTTGACCCACGGATCGTCACCCAGCTGCTTCAGGCCGAGGCTTACGCGGTTGCGCTCGCGGTCGAACTTGAGCACGCGCACTTCCAGCTCGTCGCCGACGTTGACCACCTCAGACGGGTGGCGCACGCGCTTCCATGCCATGTCGGTGATGTGCAGCAGGCCGTCGATGCCGCCGAGATCCACGAACGCGCCGTAATCGGTGAGGTTCTTGACAACGCCCTTGATTACCGCGCCTTCCTTGAGGCGCTCGAGCAGTTGCTCGCGCTCGGCGGAGAACTCGCTCTCGACAACCGCGCGGCGGCTTACCACCACGTTGTTGCGCTTGCGGTCAAGCTTGATGATCTTGAAGTCGAGATCCTTGCCCTCGAGGTAGACTGGATCGCGTACCGGGCGCACGTCGACCAGCGAGCCGGGCAGGAACGCGCGCACGTCCTTGATGTCGACGGTGAAGCCGCCCTTGACCTTGCCGGAAATCCTCCCGTTGATGGCCGCGCTCTTCTCGAACGCCTCCTCCAACTCGTCCCACACCAGCGAGCGCTTGGCCTTCTCGCGCGACAGCTTGGTTTCACCGAAACCGTCCTCGATAGCGTCGAGAGCGACCTTGACCTCGTCTCCGACCTGCACCTCGAGCTCGCCGCGTTCGTTGCGGAATTGCTCGATCGGGACGATGCCCTCGCTCTTCAGGCCGGCGTTAATCACGACGACGTCGCTGCGGATCTCGACGACGATGCCGGAGACGATCGAGCCAGGCTTCAGCTTCGAGAGGGTCTGACTCTGTTCAAACAGTTCGGCGAAACTTTCGGTCATGGGAATTCCAGGTTGACTCAGGCCGCCGGATTGCGTGTGGCGGCGGCCCGCCGGTCGAGGGGTGCCGAGGCACCGTTGCAAAACCGCACCTCGCGGTGCGGACCCGACGCCAGATGCCGCCTCAACGGCCGTGCACCAGCGCCAATACCTTTTCGGCCGCCGCCTGCGCCGACATGCCCGTGGTGTCGATCACCATGGCATCCGGCGCCGGTCGCAGCGGCGCGACCGCGCGCGACGCGTCACGCGCGTCGCGGGCTTCGATCTCGTGCAAAAGAGCTGCAAGTGTAACGTCGAGTCCCTTTGCCTTCAACTGCTTATGGCGCCGCCGAGCACGTTCCGCCGGACTGGCCGTCAGAAACACCTTGGTCGCGGCATCGGGAAAGATCACGGTGCCCATATCGCGACCGTCGGCCACCAGGCCCGGGGCCCGGCGAAACCCCCGCTGCAGGTCCAACAGCGCCGTGCGGACGCCAGGGATGGCAGCGATCGCCGACGCGGTGGCTCCGCAGGTTTCGGTGCGAATCTCGTCGCCGGCGTCGTGCCCGTTGACGATCACCCGCGTCTCGCCGCCGTCGCCGGGGTCGCGAAAGCGGATGCGCGTGGCCCCGGCGCAGCGGGTGACGGCACCGGCGTCAGAAAGGTCGATGCCGGCCATGGAGGCGGCATAGCCGATGGCGCGATAGAGGGCGCCGGAATCGAGTAGATGCCAACCCAATGCACGGGCCAGCAAACGGCTGACGGTGCCCTTGCCTGAACCAGAGGGGCCATCGATCGTCAGCACGGGTACGGGCGAGCGCGGCATTCGGGGCGTCCGAGGCGTCCGGGTCAATCCGAAATTGTACCCGGCACCGGGCGCGCGCCGCGGCGCTCAGTCGCGCGCCACGTAGCGCCGGCTGACGTAATCCTCGACGATCGCCACGAACTCCTCGGCGATGTGCTCGCCGCGCAGGGTCACGGCCCGGACACCATCCACGAACACCGGCGCGGCCGGGGTCTCGCCAGTGCCGGGCAGCGAGATGCCGATGTCGGCATGCTTGCTCTCGCCCGGTCCGTTGACAACGCAGCCCATCACCGCGAGGGTGAGGTTCTCGACGCCGTCAAATTTGATGCGCCATTCCGGCATTTTCGCGCGCACATGCTCCTGCACCCGCAACGCCAGTTCCTGGAACAGCTTGCTGGTGGTGCGGCCGCAGCCGGGACACGCAGTGACCAGCGGCGTGAAAGCGCGAAGGCCCATGGTCTGCAGCAGTTCCTGGGCGACAATTACCTCGCGCGTGCGCGACTCATCGGGCTCCGGCGTCAACGAGATGCGGATGGTGTCGCCGATACCCTCCTGCAGCAGCACCGCCAACGCCGCCGTCGAGGCGACGATGCCCTTGCTGCCCATGCCGGCCTCGGTCAGACCCAGATGCAGGGCGTAGTCGCAACGCGCAGCCAGATCGCGATAGACGGCGATGAGCTCCTGCACGCCAGAAACCTTGCACGACAGCAAAATGCGATCGCGGCCCATTCCCTGCGCCTCGGCCTGCGCGGCGGAATCCAGCGCCGAGCGGATCAGCGCCTCGCGGGCCACCCGCGCCGCATCCCAAGGCGCGGCGCGGGAGCGGTTCTCGTCCATCAGCCGCGTCACCAACGACTGATCCAGCGAACCCCAGTTGACGCCGATGCGCACCGGCTTGCCGTGGCGCAGGGCAATGTCGACGATGGCCGCGAACTGGGTATCGCGCTTTTTGCCGAAGCCGACATTGCCGGGATTGATGCGGTACTTCGCCAGCGCTTCAGCGCAGCCCGGCTCGGCCGCCAGCAATTGGTGGCCGTTGTAGTGGAAGTCGCCTATCAGCGGCACCGCCACGCCCATCATGTCCAGGCGCTCGCGGATACGCGGCACCGCCGAAGCGGCCTGCGGCGTGTTCACGGTGATGCGCACCAGCTCGGAACCTGCGCGGGCCAACTCGGCCACCTGCCTTGCGGTGCCTGCGACATCGGCGGTATCGGTGTTGGTCATCGACTGCACCACCACCGGAGCGCCGCCACCGACACGAACGCCGGCGACAGCAACGGCCACACTGGCGCGACGCGGCAACGGCGCGGAC
>JAJYDI010000005.1 GCA_021777635.1 Pseudomonadota bacterium | reverse complement strand
CGCTGACGGCAGGCACGCTGGTCGGCTCGGGGACCATCGCCAACCGCGACACCGCCAAGGGCGCCTCCTGCCTGGCCGAGCAGCGTACCGTCGAGACCCTGCGCGATGGCAAGCCGGTCACGCCGTTCCTGAAGTTCGGCGACGTGGTGCGGATTGAGATCACCGATGCCTCCAACCGCAGCCTGTTCGGCGCCATCGAACAGCGCGTCGAGGCGGGAGGTGGCGACTGATCCAGGTCAAAGCGCAGGCGTGATGCTGCGCATAGAGTCGGTCCATGAGCACATCCCCCGTTCTCACTGCGCCCGCGTTCGACCCCGCGCTGATCACGCGCTACGACGTCGCCGGGCCGCGCTACACCAGCTATCCGACCGCGCCGCAGTTCCATGCCGGTTTCGGCGAAGGCGATCTGCGTGCGCAGGCGCAGGCCTCCAACGAGGAGCCAATTCCGCGCGCGCTGTCGCTGTACGTGCACGTGCCCTTCTGCACCAGCCCGTGCTTCTACTGCGGCTGCACGCGCATCATCACCCGCGACCGCGCCCGCGCCGACGTCTACCTCGAGCATCTGCACCGCGAGATCGAACTTGCTGGCGCGCTGTTCGATCGCGATCGTCTGGTGGTGCAGCTGCATTTCGGCGGGGGAACCCCCAACTTTCTTGACGCCGCGCAAATGACGCGGCTGATGGCGCACCTGGGCAGGCACTTTCATTTTGCGTCGCCGCAGGAGCGCGAGTTCGGCATCGAGATGGATCCGCGCTGGGCGGATCCGTCAAGCGTGCGTGCGCTGGCGGCGCTGGGTTTCAATCGGCTCAGTGTCGGCGTGCAGGATTTCGATCCCGCGGTGCAGGCGGCGGTCAACCGCATTCAGGGCCATGAAGCGACCCGCGACCTGATCGCCGCGGCGCGCGCTGCCGGCTTCGCCTCGGTGAGCATGGACCTGATTTACGGCCTTCCGCTGCAGACTGTTGACAGTTTCCGGCGCACGCTCGAACAGGTGCTGGCGATCCGCCCGGATCGCATCGCAGCCTACAGTTACGCGCACCTGCCGGAGCTTTTCAAGCCGCAGCGCCAGCTCGACGCCAGCCTGCTGCCGGGTGCGACCGAAAAGCTGGCGTTGTTCGGCATCACCCTTGAGACGCTGACGGCCGCGGGCTATGTCTATATCGGCATGGATCACTTCGCGCTGCCCGATGACGAACTGGCGCGCGCGCAGCGCGAGGGCTCGCTGCAGCGCAATTTCCAAGGCTACTCGACCCACGGCGACTGCGACATCGTTGGTCTCGGCATGAGCGCTATCGGTCGAATCGGCGACGCCTACAGCCAGAACGTTAAGGAGCTGCCGGTCTACTACGCCATGCTCGACGACGGCCGCCTGCCGATCGCGCGCGGACTGCAGCTGAGCGAAGATGACCGCATCCGCCGCGAACTGATCATGGAGCTGATGTGCCATGACCGCCTCGACATGGACGACTTCGGCCGCCGCTACGGCATCGACTTCGCGACCTATTTCGGTCCCTCACTGCAGCGGCTGCGACAACTTGCCGCGGACGGCCTGGTGACAGTCGAGGCCTCGCGTATCGTCGTCAGCGCCAGCGGGCGCCTGCTGCTCCGCAACATCGCGATGTGCTTCGACGCCTACCTCGGTGTCGCAGGCCCGCGCGCGCGGTATTCACGGGCGATATGATCTGCGCGTGCGTTGCCGCACGGAGATTTCGTCGTGGACATTGCCGCCGGTCGTCACGCCATCGCGGATCTGGTCGCCCACCATCCGCATGATCACCCGGAGCATCTGTGTTCCGCCTGCGCCTTCAGTGCAGGCTGCATCGCCACTGGCCAGGACGAGGATGCGATGCGGCGCGTGCAGTGCACGGTCGAGCATCTGGGCCCGTACCACGTCGGCGACGCGGTCTTTCGTGCCCATGAGCCGTTTAAGGCGATCTACGCGGTGCGTTCGGGCATGGTCAAGACCCAGGTCGTAGATGGTGACGGCCATGAACAGGTGCTGGGTTTCTATCTGCCCGGTGAGGCGGTCGGACTGAATGCGATCCATCCCGAGCGCTATCCCTGCGACGCGATGGCACTGGATACGGTGTACGTCTGCCGCTTCTCGTTTCCGACCGTGCGCGAGCTGGCGCAGCAAGTGCCCGATCTGCTGATGAACCTGCTGCGCGCGCTGAGCAAGGAGATCGGCACGTCGGCGATGCTTGCCGGCGACTACAGCGCTGACGAACGCATGGCCGCGTTCCTGCTCGATCTCGGCGAGCGCCTCGCCGAGCGCCGGCAGTCGGCGACGCAACTGCATCTCGCGATGCCGCGCGGCGACATCGCCAACTATCTGCGGCTGGCGCCGGAGACGGTCAGCCGCGTGCTGGCGCGTTTTCGCGAGCAGGGTTTGATCCGCGTCGACGGTCGTGAGATCGAGTTGACCGACGCGCCGCGTCTGCGCGAGCGTGCCCGCAACGTGCTGCAGCGCTGAGAGCGACTGCATCGATCCGCGTCAGACTGCGGAGTGCGCAGATCCGGCGACTTCGGAGCGCGCAGACCCCTTGGCTTGGGACATCCCCGGGCTGCACGGAATGACTCGACGGCGGTCCGGGATGGCCCCGCCGGCTGGATGCTTCGCCGCGCAGCTCCTTCGCTGCGCTCAAGATCAGAAGACCGTTGCAGAACTCAGCGCGCCGCCATCAGTGCATGGGTCATGTCCAGCATGCGGTTGGAGAAACCCCACTCGTTGTCGTACCAGCTAAGCACCTTGACCAAGGTGCCGCCCATCACGCGTGTCTGGGTGGCGTCGTAGATGCTCGACAGCGGGTTGTGGTTAAAGTCCACGGACACTAGCGGTCGGGTATTGACGCCGAGGATGCCCTTCAGCGTGCCCTCGCTAGCCTCGTGCACCGCGGCGTCGATCTCGTCCTTGGCGGTCGCGCGCGCGGCGACGAAAGACAGATCTACTACCGACACGTTGATCGTCGGCACGCGCATCGCGAAGCCGTCAAGCTTGCCGTTGAGTTCGGGCAGCACCAGACCCACCGCGGCGGCGGCGCCGGTCTTGGTCGGAATCTGGCTCATCGTCGCTGAACGGGCGCGGCGCAGATCGGAGTGGTAGACGTCGGTCAGCACTTGGTCGTTTGTGTAGGCGTGGATGGTAGTCATCAGTCCATGCACGATGCCGATTTTTGTATGCAGCACCTTGGCTAGAGGCGCCAGGCAGTTGGTAGTGCAGCTGGCGTTGGAGATGACCTGATGACCGGACCTGAGCCGGTCGTGGTTGACGCCCATCACAAAGGTTCCGTCGACATCGCTGCCGCCCGGCGCGGAGATGATCACCTTCTTCGCGCCACCAGACAGATGCGCGCCGGCCTTTGCCTTGCTTGTGAACAGGCCCGTGCACTCCAGCACCACGTCCACGCCCAGCGCGCCCCACGGCAACCGAGCCGGATCCCGTTCGGCGAACACCTTGATGCGGTCGCCCTTGACGACCAAGTCACCGCCGTCCACCAAGACCTCGTGCGGGAAGCGGCCGTGCGCGGTGTCGTACCGGGTCAGATGCGCATTGGTTTCGGCGTCGCCCAGATCGTTGATCGCGACCACTTGGATCTCGTTCGTGCGATTCGACTCGTATAGCGCGCGCAGGATGTTGCGGCCGATGCGGCCGTAGCCGTTGATCGCGACCTTTATGGCCATGGGGCTGTGTCCTCCGGTACAAATGGGAAGGGCGGGATCCGGCATTTTACGATGATTCCACGCCCTGCCGTGGGTCGTCGGGTCGCTGCGGCGCTGTGACGGGCTGCGGGAGGCTGGAACCCCCGCGTCTGCTGATGCAGCGTCTCGGCCGGCCGCTGTACCGCGGCCTTCTCGCCACTGCTCTGCTGGTCGCGGCAGCCCGCTGCCCTGGACGGGGACTGATGAAGCCCCCTTCGTCGCCGACCGGACCGGCCGGCTTCGCGATGATCCGGCGCCGAACAGGGCCGTGCTGTCGAGAGAAACCGCGGCGCTGCACGATCTCACCATGCACCGCTACCGCATCGACGAACTGGCGCGGGACTGCTCCGAAGGCTCCTGCGCCGTGCATGCCAGAACTTACGAAGTCCGGATTCGCGGCGACGGCAGCGGGTTGACCGCAGAACGTGCGCAGGCGCTGACCTTCGCGGTGCATTTCGTCGGTGATGCGCATCAACCGCTGCGCACGGGGTCTCGTGACAACAAGGGCGGCAATGAGGGCCCCGAGTGCACTTCGCGGGCGGCGGAAGCACCTTGAACCGAGCCTGGGGCATGGGACTGCTTTTGACCCATCATCATAATGCGGTGGAATGCGCGGCCCTGCTGGACCACCATGAGTTGCCGGGTCCTACCGAACCGGCCGTGCCGTTCGACGGCGCTGCGGCGAAGAGGGTCGAGCAGAGGCGCCGGGTGGTCATGGACGACGGCGCCCATCCCCTCGACTGTCGCATTGGTGCGGTCGACACTGGACACATGAGCGCGATCGCCGAACGCCAGTTGCGACTCGGCGGTGCGCGCATGGTCAATCTGCTCGATCGCGCCGGGCCCGTCGTCCGCCGCTTTGGCGGCCCTTGCTCAGCGAGCTGGCAGCGCGAACAAGCCCCACGGATTCTGAGTTAGCGCCACGCTGACTATGAAGCCGAACGTCGCCAGTGCCGCGACAAAGGCCAGCGCGCGCGCGCGCGGCGTGCGCCCACGGCGCAATGCGAACACGCCTAGCACGATGTACACGATCAGCAGCAGCAACTTGATCGTCAGCCAGGCGTCCCGCAGCGGGTACTGGTGCACGATCAGGGTCAGCAGGGTCGCCGCAGTCAGAAGCAGCGTATCGTTGAGATAGGAGAAGTAGCGCAGCGCCGGGTGGTTGGCGACCGGCCAGTCGGCCATGCGCGCTAATCCCCGCAGCGCGAACAGGCTGCCTGAGACGGCGACGGTGCCGACGTGCACGGCGAGGATCTGCGGAAACCAGGCCACCAGCGGCATGTCGGGCTCGTCTTTTCAGAATGCGGAGACCATCGCAGCAGTCGCTCAGCCCGGCCGACCATCGTGCCGCGGCGTCAGGCAGATCCACGCCGAGCGTAGCGCCCATGGCAGGAACGCCGCCACCCAGCCTGCGGCGGTCAGCATGTAGGCCAGCGCGCCGCCGCCCGCTAGCGCGTCGATCACGCGCGCCAGCGCCACCGCCTGCACTGCGAGGAACGTGAACCACGGGACGGCGCCCATCGCCAGCGGCCGGCCGGAGTGCCCGTGCGTCACCCGCGTGACCATCGCCACCAGCATCGAGCCGAAGAAGCCTACCGTTAGCGCGTGCAGCGCGGCCATGTCCAGCACGCCGTGGGCGCCTTCGCCACGTAGTCCGCCCAGCGCGAACAGCACGAACGCCAGCGGCAGCCAGGCGAAGGCCAGATACAGCACCGCCAGAAGACCGGGCCGGCGCGCCTTCCACGGCTGCCAGGCGATCCAGTGTCCGAGGAAAAACAGCGCCAGCAACGTGTCGACCAGAGCGCGCCACGTTGGCAGACCGGCGAGAGCGAAGCCGAGATGCGCCGGCAGCAGCGCCCACAGCAGCGGCAGCGACCACGCCGGGCGCAGCGTGCGATAGCCCGCAATCACGTTGGCGGAAAAGAACGGCAGCATGCGATGGATAACGCTGAAGTACACCGGCAGCAGAAAACCGAAGGTACCGAGGCGGATCGCTGCGATCGCCAGTGCGGGGGGGGCGCCGAGCAGGAAGGCGACAAACAGCGCCAGCCCCAGTGCCCCCAGAGTCAGCGCGGCCATCATCGACCACGCCCAGCGCTCGCGCGATCGCGCCGCGCGCAGCACGCCGAACAGGCGCGCCATGCCGTAGATCCAGCCCGCCAGCATCAGCGCAAAGCCGGCCATCAGCAGCGGACGCAGATCCAGCAAGCCCGGCAGCGCCAACAGATAGCCGCCGAACACGCCGGCGAACACCGGCACGTACGCGCTGCGGCGCAGCTCGCGCTGCCCGGTCCAGCGCGGGAACACAGTCAGCAGGAAGCCGAAAATGAACGGGCCGAGCATGCCGTACTGCGCCAGCATCGCGTGCGCCCAGATTGCTGGGATCGGCGCCTGCGGCCAGTGCGTCCAGCCAAGCACGCCGGCGGCAAGCGCCAGCGTCCACCACAGCATGCTCAGCAGCACCGCGCTGGCGCCGGCGAAGAACATCAGGCGATGGGGCGCGGCGGCGAACAACGTGGTGAACGACGGCGGCGCGGCGGCAGTGCCGGGGAAGGGGACGATCGGGATTGGAGCGCGGTTCATGACAGGCGGCATTCAAGGAGGAACGCCATCCTCTCCGCGCTTGCCCCCGCGCCTTCTGATCCAGGTCAGGGCGCGCGGCGCACTGTGACGCCTTATCGCTCGCGGACGTTGCGTGCCAGTGCGCCGAGTCCCGCGGGATCGAGGATCTCGAGATCGCGGCCTTCCAGCGCAATCAGGCCCTGGTCGCGCAGACGGGTGAAGATGCGGCTGACCGTCTCGGCGGCGAGGCGAAGATAATTGGCGATGTCCACGCGCGACATGCTCAGCCGCAAGCGCGTGCCGGAAAAACCATGCGCCGCGAGGCGTTCGCCGAGGTCGGTCACGAAGGCCGCGACGCGCTCCTCGGCGGCATGGTCCCCGGCGAGCAACGAGGTCATGCCGAGTTCCTTCGACAGCAGCCGGAACAGATGCTGCTGCAAGCCGGGCATGCGCGCCGCCAGCGCGCTGATCGCCGGAAACGAGAAGCGGCAGAAGTACGCGCTCTCCAGCGTCACTGCATCGCAGGGATAGTGCTCGGGATAGATCGCGTTGAGGCCCACCACCTCGCCGGGCAGATAGAAGCCCAGCACCTGCTCGTTGCCTTCGGGATCAACCGTGACGGTCTTGACCAGGCCTGCGCGCACTGCGTAGATCGCCCGGAACGGATCGTGGGTGCGGAAGATGTGCTCGCCGGCGCGAAACGGGCCGATGTGCTCGACCAGCACGTGCAGATCGCGCAGATGCGTTTTGTCGTAGCCGGCGGCGATGCAGGCGCCGGAAAAGGCGCAGGTACTGCAGAAACGCACCTCGCTGCCGTCATCGGCGATCGGATTCGCGCGCGGGTCGGGGCGCTGGGGGCGCGGGGTCGGCATGGGTGCGCGGCTTGGGCATGGTGGTGCGCAGCGGAGGCCGGATGATAGCAAGCGTCGCCGTTACGACCGCGGCACGGCGGCAGGTGCGTCGTGGTCGCGCTGCGGCATCCGGCCGCATCGATCTGACCGAAATCAATACGGAAAACATACAAAGGTGTAGCGTCGGCGGTGTCGTCCATCCCGAGGGGACCGCCATGAAACGCGTCGCGTTTGCCTACTGCAGTCTGCTGTTCGGTTTTGCCGCCCTCGCCACCGCGGCCGCCGCGCCCGTCAAGGATCCCGCCGATATCGGCCCGCCGCGCGGCGCGCCGATCGAAGAGGCCATGGTCGCGCCGCCCGCAGTGCCGCCGCCGATCCATCGCAACTATCCGGCGCGGGTGATCGTGCGCCTGGAGACCCGCGAGGTCGTCAAGGAGATCGCCGACGGCGTGCGCTACGACTTCTGGACCTTCAACGGCACTGTGCCGGGGCCGATGATCCGCGTGCGCCAGGGCGACACCGTCGAACTGCACCTGAAGAACGCGGCGGACTCGCACATGGCGCACAACATCGACCTGCACGCGGTGATGGGGCCGGGCGGCGGCGCGGCGGTCAGCATGACGCCGCCGGGGCACGAGAGCATATTCACCTTCAAGGCCATGCGCGCGGGCCTGTACATCTACCACTGCGCCACGCCGCCGGTGCCGATGCACATTGCCAACGGCATGTACGGACTGATCCTGGTCGAGCCGCCGCAGGGCCTGCCCAAGGCCGATCGCGAGTACTACGTGGTGCAGGGTGATTTCTACACCACCGGCGCCTATCACGAGCCCGGCCTGCAGTCGTTCGACATGCAGAAGCTGCTGGCTGAGCAGCCGACCTATGTACTGTTCAACGGACGCGAGGGCGCGCTGACCGGCGCCAACGCGTTGACCGCGAAGGTGGGTGACACGGTGCGTCTGTTCGTTGGCGACGGCGGCCCCAATCTTGTATCGAGCTTCCACGTCATCGGCCAGATCTTCGACGACGTCAACGTCGAGGGCGGCACGTTGGTCAACCACAACGTGCAGACCACGCTGATCCCAGCCGGCGGCGCGGTCACGGTCGAGATAAAGACGCTGGTGCCGGGCACCTTTCTGCTGGTCGATCACTCGATCACGCGGGCGTTCATGCAGGGCGCGCTGGGCCAACTGGTGGTCAGCGGGCCGGCCGCGCCATCCATCTACAACAAGGTCTCCGCTGGCCCCGCAGCGTCCGCGCCCGCGGCTGCGGCGAAGACCTCCGCCGTAAGGTCGGCCACGGGAAACAACGCCATGGCCGACGGCAAACGTGTGTTCAACCAGATCTGCGCCGCTTGCCACCAGGGCAACGGCATGGGCCTGCCCGGCGCGTTCCCGCCGCTGGCGATGTCGGATTACCTCAACGCCGATCCGAAGGGCGCCATCGGCATCGTGCTCAATGGTCTGAGCGGCAAGATCACGGTCAACAACACCGGATACGAGTCGATGATGCCGGCCTTCGGCGCGCAGCTCAACGACGACGAGGTTGCGCACGTGCTGACCTACGTGCTGAACAACTTCAACAACAAGGGCGGCACCATCGCGCCGGCTGAGGTCAAGGCGGTGCGTGCGGGCGACAAGCCGCGGTGAGAGCTCAGCCGGTGATGGCGCCGCGGCGCCATCACCACCGGCTCAGGCGGGGTCCTGGAGTGATCATGCGCATGCGGATCGGCCCGCTGCTGGCCTTGCTGGCGATGGCGCCCACGCTCGCCGCGGCTGACTATGCCGCCATTCCCGGCGGAGCTTTCGTCAGCGCGCTGGCCGTCGACGGCGCTGCGGCGCGCATCGTCCTCAGGCCTTTCGCCATGCGCGTCGAGCCGGTGACCAATGCCGAATACCTGGATTTCGTTCGCACGCATCCCCGCTGGCAACGCGGCCGGGTGTCGCCTCTGTTTGCCGGGCCCCAGTATCTGGCCGCCTGGCAGGGTCCGCTGACACCCGGACCCGGGGCGCGACCGGATCAGCCGGTCACCGGTGTCAGCTGGTTCGCAGCGCGCGCCTATTGTGCCAGCGAGCAGGCGCGACTACCGGACTGGTACGAATGGGAATCCGTCGCTGCCGCAGACGCCACGCGCCGCGACGCGCGCCGGGACGCGGCCCGCAATCAGGGCATCCTCGACGCGATCCAGGCCAGCACCGGTGAAAGGCCCGGCGCGATCGGCCGGCATCGCGCCAACGTCTGGGGCGTGCACGATCTCAACCGCCTGCTGTGGGAATGGACCGGTGATTACGCCGCGATGTTTCCCGACGCCGACGCGCGCGTTCCGGGTTCAGGCGCGTCACTGGCGTTGTGCGGCGGCTCCGCGCTGGCCTTCGCGGACAAGAACCAGTTCGCCCTGATGATGCGCGTCGCCGCCCTGGTTGCGCTTAAACCCGCCGACGCCGCGCCGCGCGTCGGCTTTCGCTGCGTTCGTGAGCTCCCCGGAGAATGACCATGCGCCTGCTTCGCGTGTCCTTGCTCCTGGCCAGCCTCGTGCTTGTGATGCCGTCGGTTGTCGCCGCGCCAGCGTCTTCGGCAACGCTGCCCCAGGACTCGGTTTACCGGATTCCGCCGTTGCAACTGCGTGATCAGCGCGGCGATGTTTTCAGTTTCGCCTCACTGCGCGGCACGCCGCGTCTGGTCGGCATGTTCTACGCCTCCTGCCGGATCGCTTGCCCGCTGGAGATCGAATCGATCAAGCGCATCGAGCGGGCACTGCGTCGGAAGGGTGGGGCAGCGGTCGCTGTGCTGCTGGTGAGCTTCGATCCGGCGCACGACGATGTCGCCATGCTGCGCAAGCTGGCCGCCGAGCACCACGTACAGGCGCCGCTGTTTCGCCTAGCGCGACCCGAGCAGGGCGACGAGGGCATGCTGGCCGGGGTGCTCGGCATTGCCTACCGGCCGTTGCCGGGTGGCGGTTACAGTCACAATGTGGTCGTGGCCCTGCTCGATGCCGACGGCCGCATCCGCGCGACCACCGATGTCTTCGGTACACCCGATTCGCCCTTCGTGCGGGCGATCCTCGCCGTACAGGCGTCGCACTGATCGACGGTGGCGTGTTCGGACAGAGATCCTTGAGCCTTCGGCTTCAGGAAGACAACGAAGTTGTCACCCTGGGCGCGCGAATGATGAGGGAGACGCCCGCGCGCCGACGAACGCCGCGCCAGGGGTGGCGCGGCCGGGATGCGGCGCAGGATGCACGGCGCCGATCGGCTGCTTTCGATCAGCCTGTGCCCGCCGCTGTCCAGATCCTGCGGGCTGCGCACTCGGGATGACAGCACTTCGGTATTCCTGGGGGCTGGCAGAGTCGAAGTACGCGGGTTGCTGTTTTGTGCTCGCGAGGTGCTTGCGGCGACGCGCGACCGTGTTAGCGTTGCGGGATGAACGAAACGCTCCGCCGCACCAAGATCGTTGCCACCCTCGGCCCCGCCACGGATGCTCCCGGCATGCTCGAACGCCTCGTTGCCGAAGGCGTCGATGTGGTGCGCCTGAATTTGTCGCACGGCGCGGCTGCGGATCATCTGCGTCGTGCGGCCGCCACCCGCGCCGCCGCTTCGTCTGCCGGTCGCGAGGTGGCGCTGTTGGCAGACTTGCAAGGACCGAAGATCCGCATCGAGCGCTTCGCGAGCGGTCCGGTTACGCTGGTGGCGGGAGCGGAGTTCGTCCTCGACTGCCGCGTCGAGGCGCCACCGGGCGATGCCCTTCGCGTGGGCGTCAGCTATGCCGGACTGCCGAATGACGTTGCCGCGGGCGACGTGCTGCTTCTCGACGACGGCCTGATCGCGCTCGAGGTGCTCGACGTGCGCGGCGCCGCGATCCGCACCCGCGTGCGTGCTGGCGGCGTCCTGTCCGACCGCAAGGGCCTCAACCGCCAGGGCGGGGGACTGAGCGTGGCGGCGCTGTCAGACAAGGATCGTTCCGACATTCGCCTTGCCGCCGAACTGGGCGCGGATTTCCTGGCGGTATCGTTCGTGCGCTCGGCTGCCGACATCGACGAGGCGCGCGCACTGCTGCGCGCTGCCGGCGGCGAAGCAGGGTTGGTGGCCAAGATCGAGCGCGCCGACGCGATTCCGGTACTGGCTTCGATCATCGACGCCAGCGACGTGGTGATGGTGGCACGCGGGGATCTCGGTGTGGAGATTGGCGATGCCGAGCTGCCAGGGCTTCAGAAGAAGATCATCCGCGAAGCGGTGCAGCGCAACCGCGCCGTGATCACCGCCACGCAAATGCTGCAGAGCATGGTGAGCGCGCCGATTCCGACCCGCGCCGAGGTGCTCGATGTCGCCAATGCGGTGATCGACGGTACCGACGCGGTGATGCTGTCACAGGAGACCGCCGCCGGCGCGCACCCCGATCTGGCGGTGGCCGCGATGCGGCGCATCTGCCTCGGTGCCGAGCGCCAGTTCGAGCCGCGCGAGGACCCGCGGGCCGACCAGCATCACCTCGATCGCAGCGACCAGGCGATCGCTCGCGCGGCGATGGTACTGGCCGGCGAGATCGGGGCGCGCGCGATTGTGGCGCTGACCGAGTCCGGTGGCACCGCGCTTTGGCTGTCACGCTACCGCTCGGCGGTGCCGATCTACGCGCTGTCGCGCAACGCCGCCGCGCGCCGGCGCATGCTGCTGCTGCGCGACGTGCTGCCGGTGGCCTTCGACAGCGCCGAAACCGGCGCCGCCGCGCACGCCCGTGCCGCAGTGCAGCACCTGTTCGTGGAGGATCTGCTGGCCGAGGGCGATCGCGTGATTCTGACCCACGGCGACCAGACCGGCCGCCATGGCAGCACCAACACACTTAAACTGCTCAGCGTCGGGCCCGACGGCATCGCGGAGAGCCTGCGCGATTTGTAATCCACGGCGGCTGGTTGCGCGCGCTGCCCGGATGCATCATGTCCGCGTGGCCGCGGGGGGTGGGCATGCTTGCCAAGCGTCACGGACTTGCCATCATGCTGCTGTTTGCCGGGGCTGCGGTCGCGCGCGCGCGCGAGGAATATCGCGTTGTTCCGGCGGAAATGCTCCGCAACTGGTGGCGGCCCGCACCCGCCAACCCCCAGCCGCAGCGGCCCTGGGGTATCGGCAGCGAGCATCCCTCCGGCTGCGCTGCGGTTGCCCTGCGCATTGAGCCTGATGGCAGCGCGCATCAGGTCCGGATCATCCGCGAAGGATGGACCCCGATGTCGCCTTATCTGCACCGGCTCCTCGATCAGGGAATCGTGCGCGCGGCGCGCGCCTCGCGATACCAGCCGGGGGTGCTCAACGCGGCGCGAGATCCGGTGTACACCTACATCGTCGATACGATTGTCTCCTTCACAACGCCCAATGCGCTCGTGAATGGCGCCAAGCGCAGGGAAGTCGCCGATTTTGCGAAGGCCATTGCACGCAAGTGCGAGGTGCCCGATTTCGTCCTGCGCGTCGCCCGCGCTACCGATACGCCGATGCCGAGCCACTGAAGATCCGCATTCGAAGCAGCGCAACCATCACCGGAATGCCCCATGTTCAGCCCCCGATGCCGCAGCTGTCTCCTCCCGCCAATGCTGGCCGCGCTGGTCTGTGTCACCGGCGTGTTGCATGCCGAAGGCTCCCCGCGCCCAGTGCCGCCCGAGCGTCTCAACCGCTACTGGACGCTGGCTAACAGCAGCCTCGAGGCGGAGGCCCCGATGAGCGGGCGCAATCTCACCGTGCCGGGTTGCGTGACTGTCACCTACACCATCGGCGGCGATGGCCGCACCCGCGATTTCGCCGTGGTCAAAGTGGCGCCGCCGAGCGATCTCGGCCCAATGGCGGTGAGCTTGGTGCGCGACATGCACTACGCGCCAGGACCCGGCAACGGCATGCAGGATGCGGTCCGCACCTATCTGATCGTGCCGTTCAACGTGCCGAAGCTCGCCAATGGCCAGGTCGATCCGTCGCGTCAGCAAGCAATCATGGCGCCGTGCCGGCTGCCGGGATTCGGCGCCACCGGTGGCTGAGGCGGCGGACGGGCGGTCAGGGCTGCGGACCACGGCGCGGCTATAATCGGAGGCTTTCCCCCCTCGATCGCGCTGCGGGTGAGCGCGGTCCGGGACGGCGTGCCGTCCCGCAAACACCGACGGAGCCGTCATGAGCATCGAGCAGCTTGAAAGCATCGCCCAGGCGATGGTCGCGCCCGGCAAGGGCATCATCGCCATCGACGAGTCCAACAACACCATCAAGAGGCGCTTCGACGCCGTTGGCATCCACGACAGCGAGGAGCATCGCCGCGCCTATCGCGAGCTGCTGCTGGCAGCGCCTGCGCTGAGTGATCACATCGCCGGCGCCATCCTGTATGACGAAACCATCCGCCAGTCGACCCGCGCAGGCAAGCCTTTCACCCAGCTAATGCGCGAGTCCGGGATCATCCCCGGCATCAAGGTTGACAAAGGCCCGCAGCCGCTTGCCGGGTTTCCCGGCGAGTTGGTCACCGAAGGTCTCGACGGTCTGCGTGAGCGCCTGACCGGCTACGTGCGCATGGGCGCGCAATTCGCCAAGTGGCGCGCGGTGATTACCATTGGCGAGGACATGCCGAGTTCAACCTGCATCGAGGCCAACTGCCACGCCCTCGCGCGCTATGCCGCGCTGTGCCAGGAGGCGGGCCTGGTGCCGATCGTCGAGCCCGAAGTGTTAATGGACGGCGATCACGACATCAGCATCTGCTACGAGGTCACCGAGGCTACGCTGCGTTCGCTGTTCGCTTCGCTGTACGAGCACAACGTCATGCTCGAAGGCACGATTCTCAAGGCCAGCATGGTCGTCGCCGGCAAGGACTGCACCGAGCAGGCCGACGTTGAGGAGGTTGCCGAAGCCACCGTTCGCTGCCTCAAGGCAACCGTGCCGGCAGCATTGCCCGGCATCGTGTTCCTCTCCGGCGGTCAGAGCGACGAGATGGCGACGGCTCATCTGAACGCGATGAACCAGATTGGCCCGCACCCTTGGCCGCTGAGTTTCAGCTACGGTCGCGCGATGCAGCAGGCGGCGCTGAAACTGTGGGCTCAGGACATGACGGGCAACTACGCGAAGGCGCAGCAGACCGTCGCCCAGCGTGCGCGCGAGAACGGGTTGGCGGCGCTTGGGCAGTGGCGGCCTGCGGCCTGATCTCTCCACTTCGGACGACGCATTGCCGCAACTAAAAACGGGCGCCGTGAGGCGCCCGTTTTGATTTCTGTGGCTGCTTCAATTCTCCGCGCGGCAGGCCCGACAGTCCTCCTTGATGAGGAGACAATGTTACGCCGAGCGAAGTTTCGGTATCGTTCTTGCAGCTCGGGTTGTCAAAGCCATCAGCCACGCTCTTTGGCGGGGGCATCCAAGGAACCTCTGAACAAGTCCATCCCAAGGCCAAGAGTGGCAACTGTATTTCACCTCGAGAGGTGCGTTGCAAAGTTGAACCTGCGGCGCAAATCAGCCCAGTTGCATCCAGTCTCAATTCGAAGGCGCAGGTCGTGATGATAAATGCAATGCGCAGGCAAGGGCGTTACGCTGGATTGTTCGCGTGCGGACTGGTCTTGATGCTGACGGGTCTTTGGCCTGAATTGGCCGTCGCATCCGACTCGTTCTGGAAAGCCGAACCCTACTATCTCGGGCAAGGCCTCCACTTTCCTCAGCAATCGCTGCGAGTCGGCGGTTATGCCGACATTCATTTCTACGGTCTAGACAACCGCCGCAACGCACTTAGCGTCGAAGACCTGAGCCTGTTTGTGACCAAGGATGTCGGTACGCGCTGGAAGCTGTTTGCCGAAACCGAGCTTGGTGATGCGCTGATCGTCAATGGTCAGCATGCCAGTACCCGTGACGCCAACGTTGATTTTGAAAGAGTTTACGCAGATTACCGTGTCAGTGGCGCTGTTACCCTGCGTTTCGGTAAATTTCTGACTCCAATCGGACAGTGGAATCTGGTCCATGCCGATCCTTTGGTATGGACCGTGTCGCGCCCGCTGACGACTACGGCTGCCTTCTCGCGACATGCTGGTGGCGCCATGATGTACGGGACCGTTACCGTTAACAAGGATGATCTCGATTATTGGCTTTTTGTCGACGACAGCAAGGCTCTTGGCATTCCGCGAAGCCATGATCTTGCCTTCACCGACTATGGTGCCCGCAGCGCGCTGAGAAACGACTTCCTGCATGCCATCGGCGGGAGGTTTCTCTACCATATGGTGGATGACCGGCTTAGCCTGGGGGCGTCTTATATCAGCTTCGAGCTCAAGAACCCGCAGCAGCAGTACCGCCTAGCAGGACTCGACTTCGGATGGTCGAGCCGTTACATCGAATTGAGCGGTGAAGGCATCTACCGCACAGGCAGCGGCCGAAGTGTTCCCGAGGAGTATGGCGGATACCTTCAAACGGTAATTCCACTGCCTCAACATCTGTATGTCGTAGGCCGCTACGAGCGTTACAGGATTTCGTTGCCGAGCCAGATCGTGACACTCCGCTCGTTCGGTTTCGATTATCGCTCGGTCGCCGGTATTGTACTCAAGCTCGAGTATCGCGACGGAAATAACAATACCGATCTTGCGCCGAACGGCTGGCTCGCCTCGATCGGCGTGCTTTTCTGACTCATGTTGCTACCTCGCCGCAAAGTCTTCATGTTCCTGTGCGCTCTTGCCGCCTGCTGCAGTCTAGCGGGCAAGTCACTTCCCGCGCGGGCGGTCGAATCCAAGATCGCGGTCATCGTTTCGCGCCGCGACAAAGGGACGCTGGCGATCAGTCCGAGCATGCTGCGCGACATATATCTGAAAAAGACCTTCCTCGATCAGCAGGGCCACGCTTACATACCGGTAAACCTGCCACCGGACAATACGTTGCGACGCGCATTCAGCCGCTCCGTCATCGAGATGAGCGAGTCGCGATTGCAGGACTACTGGAACCGTCAGTACTTCCAGGGTGTCAGCCCACCATACGTGCTCGGGTCCCAGGCGGCCGTTGTCGAGTTTGTCGCCAAGACGCCGGGCGCCATTGGCTACGTCGAGCCATGCTTCCTCACCCCGGACGTCTATACGGTGCTGCAGCTCACGCTGGACTGGACGCCCCCTGCGACATCTGTGGCGCAATGCCGTCTGGCGCCCAATGCGCAGCACTGAGCAGCGCTAGGCGTCGCCTTCCGCCCTCCCGGACCGCGCGACCGTGCAAACCTTTGCAGACAAACCTTGCAGTCTGCAGGTTTCGGCAGCCTAAACGATGCCGAGGTTTCGTCATTTTCCATCGATAAATCAGAATCTTACGTGCTTGGCACGAACCTAGCTTACTGCCTGAAGTGACCTACTTCCGCAGGAGCGTCCAGTGCCTTGCTTCCTGGCCGATCGCCACGTCGAGTCCGTACAGCCCCATCCCAGTGCAGTGGAAAGCTGCTGCGCCACCGGGACACGGGCGGATGTCGATCCGGGGCGGGCGATGCCCGCGCTGAATGAAGTGCTGTCCCTGAAATGGCGTGGCCATCGCGGAGATGCGCCACGCAGTCCCCTCTGTCCGAGGGGACACTCATTGCTGATGAAGAACGTCGTGGCGCAAAGCACCGCACCGCGCGCCATCGCGCGCGCATATTCATGGCGAAGTCCGCGTCGCCATGAGCGGCCCATCGATGGTGTTCGCGACGGAGGCGAACAACGTGACGCATGACGTATGGATACCCCGAAGCCCTGCTAATCATGTCGATTGGAGCGACCCGCATCTGCAAGCGTTGCTCAAAAAGAGTGAAGGTTGGAAGGTGGATAACAGAGGCAGCTTTGTTTCCAAGAATGTGACGGTGCACCTCAATGGAAGCACTTCTGTCGCAAAGCATGGAAAGCTGGTGCGGACACAAAACGATGTCGTAGTACTTGAGACGAGTTTTCCAATAGGTATTAACGAGCTTTTGCGCATTGACTGGCCTTATGGCGTGGGATTCAAGATTCAATGGGTACAAGTCATCAAAAGCCGAACCGCACAGCGGCGTGATGACCATGACAAGGGGGTACATATACATTGGCTGCGTGCTTGTAATTCAGCCCGATGACATGAATAGCGAATGTACATGAGAGCCGAATCCGAAATCGGTATCGATGGGCAGTGCATTGCGCGGCGTCTACTTTTTTCGTCGGTCAATCAGCTGGCGCAATTAGAGCAGTGATTCAACAGGCAACGATCGTGCTGGACCGTTTGCGCTCGAACATATTATTGAAACCGCGTTCTGTACGCGATCACGAACAGTCATCAATCATTCGCTCGACTTTGAATTTATCCGAATGCATAAGCCATGATGAGACGAAATGCACAGTAATATTGACGCGAGTCAGGATCATGTGGGCAGCGGTAGATTCGATTTGATGCGTCGTGTACAAACTAATAATCCGTGACGAGCGCGTGAGCGCGCGCTTAACAAAAAGTATCGCGCTATCTGTTTTGCAATAAAACATACGGGAAGGCTGATCTATGTTCACTTCACACAGTGAGTTTTCAAGTCTCCATCTCGGCCGGAGCGGCAAAAGAATTGCTCACGGTCCTGAACGGGCTCCGTTTTCCGGCAGGGAAGCGAAATCCGACGGTGTCGTGAAAGTGGTTCTCTATTCTCATGATACGTTTGGCCTGGGGCACCTGCGACGCAACTTGGCTATCGCCGCCCGATTGCTGGATTGCGGCGGAAAGTTTTCGGTCCGGCTCCTGACGGGATCCCCGGTTATCCGCCGGTGGAATCTCCCGGAGGAGCTTCGGGTCCACCCTCTGCCACCGGTCGTCAAAACCGGAGCCGAGCAGTACGCAGCACGCGATGGCAATCAGCTGTTCGGGATGGTCAAGGGATACCGTGAAGCGCTGATTCTCAAGGTCATCCTGCGCTACCGGCCTGATGTGTTCCTGGTCGACCACGCTCCTGCCGGAATGAATGGAGAGCTGCTTTCGACGCTGGCGCTGATTCGCCGTGAACTTACCCATACGCGAACCATCATTGGCTTGCGCGATATTCTCGATAGCCCGGCCATCGTGCAAAAAATCTGGCGTGAGCAGGAAATCTACCCACTGCTCGAGCAGGCTTATGACGATATTTTCGTCTATGGCAGCAGGGCGCTATTCGATGTGGCGGAAGGTTACGGTATGTCCCCTGCGCTCGGCGCGCGCGTTCGCTACTGCGGGCACGTCGTGGCGGCGCCGGCTGCGCATGCCCGTTCCACGGGGCAGGATTTGCCTTGCTGGAATCTCGATCGCCCGCAGGGGCGTCCGGTGGTGCTGGTGACGGCAGGCGGCGGTGGCGACGGTTTTTCCCTGATGGACGCCTATCTGCGGGCGCTCGAGCATCTGCCGTTGGGCAGCGTGCATTCCGTGGTCGTCACCGGGCCGCTGATGCCCGGTGGCGAGAGTGACGCCCTGCGCCAGCGGGCTGCAAGCCGGTCGGATGTCGAGCTGGTGGACTACACGACCGATCTTGTGCCCAGCCTGCGCGCGGCCGATCTGGTCGTGGCGATGGCGGGATACAACACCAGCGCCGAAATCGTGGCCCTGCGCAAGCGCGCCATTCTGGTACCGCGCGCCGCGCCGCGAGCCGAGCAGCGGATGCGCGCGAGCCTACTGGCCAAACTGGGTGCCGTCTGGAGCGTTGAACCCGACGCGGACCTCGTTGAAAAACTCGCGGCGCTGATTCCGACCGCGCTGGCATCGCCGCCACCGCTGGAAAGCGTGCACGCGTTGATCGACCTGAACGGTGCCGAGCGCATTGCGCAGTACCTGCTGGAAAGCTCGAGCGTGGTGGCGGCCCCGCTGGAGCGCCGGGCGTGATCGACCATGCCGTGGGACCGATCGCCTATGTGATGAAGCGCTATCCGCGCCTGACGGAGACGTTCATCCTGAACGAAATCAGGGCAATGGAGCGACTAGGTGCGCAGTTGCACATCTTTTCGCTGCTGCCGCCAGAGCCGCCGCCGCATCACCCTATGGTGAAGGAGGTGGCGGCACCGATCCATTCGCCGCCGCCGGCGGGTCGTGCCAAGTGGGGAACCCTGGCCCGGGCGCACGGCCGCATGCTGACCGCGTCGCCGCTGCGCTACGCTGGTGCCGTGCTGCGGGCGATGCTGTGGTCAGCGCTCTCGCCCAGCCCGCTGTCGGTCTGGAAGCAGTTCGGTCGCGGTGGCTATGTGGCAAACATCTGCCGCCGCTCAGGGATCCGCCACATCCACGCGCATTTCGCCAACGCGCCTGCGGCGGTGGCGCGCTTTGCCGGCTTGATGTCCGGCATTCCTTACAGTTTCACGGCGCATGCCAAGGATCTGTACCTGACTCCGCCGCGCGTTATCCAGCGGCGCGCGCGCGCTGCCACCTTCGTAGCGACCTGCACCGGCTACAACGCCCGTTATCTGAATCAACTGCTCGGTGCCGATGCAGGAAAGGTGCATCTCGTCTATCACGGCATCGATCTGTCGCAGTTTGGCGCTCACGGACTGCAGAAATCGGCTGCGCAAGCCGGACCCAAACTTGTGCTCTCGGTGGGCCGGCTGGTGGAGAAGAAAGGGCATGATGACCTGATCGCTGCCTGTGCGCTGCTGCGGGGGAGGGGGCACGCCTTCCGTTGCATGATTGTCGGCGAGGGCCCTCTTCGCAGTGCCCTTGCGGCGCAGGTCGCGGAGCTGCATCTGGATGGAATCGTGACGCTCGAGGGTGCGATGACGCATTCGAAGCTCGTCGCACTCTATGGTCACGCCGACCTGTTCGCTCTTGCGCCGCGCATCACCGACGATGGCGATCGTGACGGTATCCCGAACGTGATCGCTGAGGCGATGGCGGCCGGCGTACCTGTCGTATCGACGGATGTTTCCGGCATACCGGAGCTGGTTCTGCACGAGCGAACCGGACTGCTGGCGCCGCCCAATGATCCCGGCGCCTTCGCGGATGCCATCGCGAGGCTGCTAGGCGATCCCGGCGCGGCGGCCGCTTTTGCAAGCGCGGCGCGCGAGCGACTCGAACAGGATTTCGACCTCTGGACGACAACGCGCCGTCTGCATGCCTTGATCGAGTGCCATGCGTGCGACGGACCCGCGGACCACGTGACCCCCGCTGCTGTCCGTTATGAAACCGCTGTAACCGAGGCCAGATCATGAAAGTCCTTTACCTGAATCCCGATCGGGGCATCCCTGTCCTTGGCGACAAGGGCGCTTCGGTGCATGTTCGGGAATTCACCACCGCTGCGGCAAAGCTCGGACATGAGGTGCTGCTGGCCTGCGCCACGCTCGGCAACGGCAATCCGCCGCCGCCGGCGCGAATTGCCTGCATCGAATACAACGTCTCGGACGTGGAACTGCAGGCGGCATGCAGTGGTTTGGGGCTTCCGGAATCCGCGCTGTCCGATCTGGCTCTGCGTCGCGAGATCACGCGGTTGGCCTACGACCGCACCCTCTCTGCGCGCGTCCTGGCCCATCTTGCCAACACCGGCTTCAGACCGGACGTGGTCTATGAACGCCACGCCCTGTTGCACCGTGCGGGCATCCGCATTGCAACCCGGCTCGGGGTGCCGCGCCTGCTTGAAGTGAACGCTCCACTGGTTGAGGAACAGCGGCGCTTTCGCGGACTGCGGCTGGAGAACGAGTCACGAGTGGCGGAAGAGGAGTCATACCGCGGAGCCGATGCCATCGTTGCCGTATCCGTCGCGGTGGCCGAGCACGTCGGACGCGTCCTCGGCAGCGACCGGACCGTGCATGTCCTTGCCAACGGTGTGGATCTGGTGCGGTTTGGCAAGCACGATGGCGGCGATGCCCTGCGTGAACAGCTCGGTATCGGCACGGCCCCGGTCCTGGGCTTTGTCGGAAGCTTCAAGCCGTGGCACGGCATGATGTTTCTGCTGGAGGTATTCAGGGCCGTCGTGGAGATCCGGCCCGAGGTGCGCCTGATCGCCGTCGGCGACGGTCCGGAACTGGAGGCGATCCGTACCCGCGTGACCGCGTGGGGCCTCGATCACCATGTGATCTTGCCTGGCCGCGTGCCGCATGACGAGATCCCTGCCTGGATCGATGCCATGGACGTGAGCGTCGCGCCCTATCTGCCACACCCGGACTTCTATTTCTCTCCGCTCAAAATCATCGAGTCCATGGCGGCCGGTCGTCCGGTCGTCGCTCCGCGGATCGGGCAGATCGCCGAGTTGATCCAGGATCAGGGGACAGGAAGGCTCTATGCCCCCGGTGATCAGGTCGCCTGCGCCCTTGCGCTACTGGACCTGATCGATGCTCCCGATCAGCGCCACTTGATGGGCCGGGCCGCCGAGCTCGATGCAGCCAACCACAGCTGGTCGCATGTCGTCGAACAGGCGCTTTCGCTGGCGCGTGGGCCATCCCTGTCCAGAGCCGTGGCCCAGTGATGGCGCGCCGCAGTCGCCCGCATGCGTGGCTGCTCGGCTATCTGTGGCCGGAGTGGAAGGCGCTGTCCGCCGGTGCGCTGGTGATGAGCATTCGAGCGGTCGTACTGCTAATGCTGCCCTGGCCGCTTAAATACACCATCGACAACGTCATCTTCGACCGTCCGCTGCCGGGCTGGCTGCAGGCCATGCTGCCGGAAATGGTTCAGCATCGAATGCCGCTGCTGAACCTGCTGGCGTTGATCATGCTTGGCCTTGGTGCGGCGGACGCCTTGCTGGTCTATCTCGGCAACCGGCTCTTCCTCGACGCCGGCCAACGCGTGGTGTTCGCGATCCGTTTCGATCTGTTCGCGCACCTGCAGCGCCTGTCGCTGGAATTCCATCGCCGTCACCGCGGTGGCGAATTGATGTCGCGGCTCAGTGGCGACGTGAAGCAGCTGCAGGATTTCGTTGCCGCCGTCGGCATCGATCTGCTGCCGCATGCGTTGACCATCCTCGGAATGGCCGTCGTGATGTTCGTGATCGACTGGCGCTACGCCCTGCTTGCCCTTTCCATCGCGCCCGCTCTTTTCTACATCGCGCGTTATTACTCGAATCGGCTCAGGCAGGCGCTGCGCCAGGTCAGGAAACACGAGGGGACACTCTGGGGCCTGACACAGGAAATCCTCGCCAGCGTGCAGGTGGTACAGGCCTTTGCGCGCGAGTCGCACGAGGATGATCGTTTCAGCGAGCATGCAAAAAGGAGCCTCAAGGCCAGCATTCACGCCAACAGCGTGCAGGCGCGCTATGGCCCGACGATGAATCTCGTGATCGCCGTGGCGACCGGCGCCATCATCTGGTACGGCGCTGCAAGCGTGATCCGCGGCATATTGACGCCGGGCGATCTGTTGATCTTCCTCGCCTATCTGCGCGGTATCGCGACGCCCGCCCGCCAACTCGCGAAGACGGGCAGGGTTATCGGTCGGGCCAGCGTCGCGCTCGAGCGCATCGGCGAATACCGGGTCGAAGCTCCCAGCGTGGTGGACCCGTCCGGGGCCGTCGTGCCCTCGACACGTGCGCAGCGGCTCGAATTCATCGGCGTCGGTTTCGGCTACCGGCCCGGCGAAACCATACTGCGCGACATCAGCTTCGCGCTGGAGGCCGGCAAGACGGTGGCACTGGTCGGCCCCACGGGTGCGGGCAAGAGCACGATCGCGAGCCTGATTCCGCGCTTCTACGATCCTGGTGCCGGGGCGGTGCTGCTGGACCATCGCGACCTGCGCACTCTGCCGCTGGCTTATTTGCGCCGACAGGTGGCCGTGGTCCTGCAGGAGCCCGCACTGTTCCAGGCAACGATCTGGGAAAACATCGCCTACGGGCGTGAGGGCGCCCGGCGCGAGGACGCAGTGCGTGCGGCCCGCGAGGTCGGGGTCGATCAGCTGATCGAGCGACTTCCCGACGGCTACGACGCCATGGTTAGCGAACGCGGACTCAGCCTTTCAGGTGGGCAGCGGCAGTGCATAGCGATCGCGCGGGCGATGCTGTGCGATGCGCCGGTGGTGATCCTGGATGAGCCCAGCAGCAGCCTCGATGCGCGCACCGAGCGCGACCTGATGTTCGCGCTGTCGAGGCTCGCGTCGCGACGTGCGGCATTGGTCATCGCGCACAGACTCTCGACGGTCATGAACGCCGACCTGATTCTGGTGCTGGAGCATGGACGCATCGTCCAGCGCGGCACCCATGCGGAGCTGCTTGCGACGGGCGGCCTCTATGCCAGCCTGTGGCAGGCGCTGCGCGATCACTCAACCTTGCCCAAACTTAGGATCGTCGCCCCATGAACCCGTTTTCCGGCAGAAAGGATTCTCGCAACAGGCGGCTGCTGATCGGCGCATGTGCGCTGGTGCTGGCTTCAGTGAGCACACGGCCTGCATACGCTGACCCCTGGATTCCAGCCGAGGGTCACGGTGTCTTCGACCCGATGTTGCGTTACTTCAGCGCCAACGACGCGTTTTCGGCTGCCCATTTCGGCACCAGCACGTATCCGTCATCTCACCAGCGGGAAATGCAGCTGCGCTTCACCGGTTCGCATGGTATCGGCAACCGTCTGTCGATCGAGTACGACCTGCGCGCAGGCTCATTGCAGGAGACTCGCCATCATGCCGGCCAGCGGATCGCCAACAGCGCCAGCGGTTTGGAGGATCAGGAAGTCGGCCTGAACTACGGGCTGCGACAGACGCAGTCTTTCGCGGACTCGATCTCCTTCAACGTGGTCGTGCCGACGGGTTCGTCGTCGCAGGTACCCGCGCTCGGGGCCGGCAAGGCAGCAGTTGAACCCGACTATCAGCTTGGCATCGCCCGCGGAGCGATGGTCGCAACGCTGGTTGCGGGCCCGCGTGTGTTCGTCGACGGCGGTGCCGTCCAGCTGCGCACCGCACTCTCGCTCGGTTTCCCGGTGGCGCCCAGATTCCGTCTGACGGGAACCCTGTTCTTCGTTCGTACCGTCCACCGCCAGCAGGTGGTGTCCGTGGCCGACCGCGGCGAGATCTACAACCTGCTACGAGTCGGAGCCAAGCTCGAATACCGGCCCAGGGGAAGTTTCAGGCAGTGGCGGCCCTTCATCGGCTACCAGGACTCCATCGCGGGCAAGGGCATTCATGCCGGCACGCGCATCGTGATCGGCTGCGTTGTGCACTATTGAACGCCATGACACATCCCATGATCCCGCTGATTTTTGTACGCCACGGGCAGACCGAATGGAGCCTCAGCGGGCGTTACCAGGGTCGCAGCGATCTCCCGTTGGTTGCGCAGGGCAGAGAGCAGGCCTTCCAGACCGGTCTGCGCCTGCGGGGGGAGGGGGTCGGATCGATTCTGACCAGCCCCCTGCGCCGCGCCCGCGAAACAGGCGAGATCATCGCCGAGACGCTGGGGCTCGATGCCCCGGATGTTGATCACCGTCTTGCCGAACTCGCCTACGGTGCATGGGAGGGGCGGACCCAGGCCGAGATCCGTTCGCGCTGGCCGGATCAGTTGCGGCAGTGGAAGCGAGCCCCGGAATCGGCAACCTTTCCTGGCGGCGAATGCCTTGCGGATCTTCGCGAGCGATTGCGCCTCTTTCTCGTCGATCCGATGTGGGCCATGCACGAGGGCGGCAGCGTGCTCGTCGTCAGCCATGTGGGCGTGATCCGTGCCGCCTTGCTGGAAGCTGCGCAGCAGCCTTTTTCGATGTTTCGGCAGATCACGGTCTCCACCGCATCGGTCCATCGCATGGTGCTGCACTGGCAGAAAGGCAGCATCAGGGTTTCAACACGACAACAGGAAACAGAAGCATGCGTATTGCAATGATCGGTGGCGGGTACGTGGGTCTTGTCTCTGGCGCCTGCCTTGCGGATATTGGCAACGACGTTGTCATTATCGAATCCGATCCGCGGCGCCATGCGGCCTTGTGTCAGGGGCGGATACCGATTTTCGAGCCTGGCCTCGATGCGCTGGTAAGCGCGAACACCGAAGCTGGCCGACTTCGCTTCGATAACCTGCTCGAGAACGCATTGCGGGGGGTCGATGCCGTCTTTCTTGCCGTCGGCACCCCGTCGCGCCGCGGTGACGGGCACGCTGACCTGACGCATGTGTTCGCTGCGGCCGAGCAGGTCGCGGCTGCATTGAGCAGCTCAACCGTGCTGGTTACCAAGTCCACGGTGCCCGTGGGCACGGGGCGCAGACTCGCAGCGCTGGTGGCCGAGCTTCGACCCGATCTTCGGGTCGACATTGCGTCCAACCCCGAGTTCCTTCGCGAGGGGAATGCGATCGAGGATTTCATGCGGCCGGACAGAGTGGTCATCGGTACCGAAAGTTCGCGCGCGCGCGCGGTGCTGAGGGAGATCTACCGCCCTCTGAATCTGACCGATACATCGTTCCTCGTGACCGGGATCGAGAGCGCCGAGCTCATTAAGTATGCGTCCAACTCGTTCCTTGCCATGAAAATAACCTTCATCAACGAAATGGCCGATCTTTGTGAAAAAGTCGGCGCCAGCGTGCGTGATGTCGGCCACGGCATCGGGCTTGATCAGAGGATCGGTCCCAAATTCCTCGAGCCAGGCCCAGGCTATGGCGGATCCTGTTTCCCCAAGGACACGCAGGCGCTGATGCGAATTGCGCAAGAGGCGGGTGCGCCGCTGAGGCTCGTCGAAACGGTCGTCAGCGTGAATGATGCACGCAAAGCCAGCATGGCTGGCCGGATCATCACGCATTGCGGAGGATCAGTACGCGGCAAGCATATCGCCGTGCTCGGTCTCACTTTCAAGCCCGATACGGATGACATGCGTGATGCACCCTCGATCAGCATCGTGCATCGGTTGATTGCGGAGGGCGCGTATATCCGGGCCTTCGATCCCGTCGGCATGGGACAGGCGCGGGACGTGCTGCCAGAGAGCGTGCACTACTGCCATGATGTGCTGGAAGCGGTCGATGAGGCCGACGCCTTGGTAGTCGTCACCGAGTGGAGTGCATTCCGCGCCATCTCGCCCAAATGGCTTTTCAAGGCCATGCGCGGCAACCTCGTCATCGATCTGCGCAATATTTTCGATGCCCAGTCGATGAGGGATGCGGGATTCGCCTATCACTCAATCGGGCAATCAGCCACTCGATCGAGCGTCCAGAAAGTGGCCGATCCGGTTTCCAGCAGGGAGCGCATATCAGGGCATGGGGTATCCGCGCATGTCGCTGCCGCCCATCCCGGTTGACGCTGGACTACATGCGGATCCGCCAGCACTGGGCCGCTTGCCGGTGGATCACTTTGGCGATTGGGATAACTTCGTTGCTGCGTCACTGGACTACGGATGCTGGGTGCTTGGACTCTCGACCGGCATCGTGAGCCGTATCCAGGGCAATGATTACGAGGTGCTCGACCGGCACTCGCCGCTGGGCGGGATCAAGCCGGGCAATCACTATCCGCTGGATGACACGCTTTGCGCGGCAGTCGTCACATTGCGCCGGACGGTGACCCATCCCGGAACCGACACGATTGGGGAAGTGTGCAGCCATCCGGTGTATCGCGCGCTGCAGCCAGCGGCCTATGCCGGCACGCCGATCTTGGTGGATGGTGCCGTCTACGGGACGCTGAGTTTCAGTGACACCTTGGTACGCGAGGCGCCGTTTGCCGCGTACGAAATCGGCCTGCTCGAATCGATCGCGGCGTTCATCGGCCGTTACATCGGGCGTCAGCACGCTGAATCATCAAGCACCACGGCAGCCGTCAGAGCCCAGTCCTCGGAAGTTGTGCCATACGGTGATCTCGCGCACCGATTGCTGGGCCCGGTACAGGATTTTATGCGTGAGCGTGCCGTATCCGTGGTGGATGCACTTTATGCCAGTGCCGGTGAACTTGCCAGCTCCGCTGCATTTCTTACGGCAATCAACACGGACGAATTCGTACGCCTCAAGGACAAGCAGAAAGCGCATCTGCTGATGCTGCTCGACCCGTGCCTCACCGAGAGCGGCCACCATGCGGCCTCCCTACGTGCTGGCCGCACCCATGCCATGGCGGGCGTCGAAGATGCGTGGTTCGACGAGAGCGTTGAGATACTGCGCTCGCTCCTCGACATCGAGCTTGCCTCCGCGCTGCGCGTCGATCGACGGATCCAGATCCTCGTCCACCGGCGCTTCGCGCTTGATTCCCGATGGCAGATAGAGGGATCACGCGCTATCCAGATGGAACGCGATGCCGTCCTCGGGCGTATCAGCACGCTGGCGTGGAACGCTGAACGCTACCTTGATCTCGTGCAAGGCGTTGTCGATGCCATGGTGACACTGGAAGAAGTCGCTGCGTGCGCTTTCGGCCGGCCGGACTCGAGTGGGCGGTTCCAGTTCGAGGTCGCTGCCGGCGACTCCATCGTCCGCCATTTGCGGTCCCCCGCGGGCAGCGAAGTGCCCGAAATCCGGATCGAGAAAGACCGGGCGGAAGGCCGCGGGCCCGGAGGTCGCGCTTGGCGGAGCGGCGAGATTCAGCGCTCACTGGATTACGCAACCGACCCGGACATGAAAGTATGGCTGCAAATCTCCAGGTCGCTTGGCATTCGATCCAGCGTCGCGATCCCGCTGCGATCTGCCCAAGGTTTGCCGGAAAGTCTTTTGACTATTTATTCTGCGCTGCCTGGCGGATTTTCAAGCACGGGCCAACGGGCATTCCTGTCCCATCTTCAGAGCATTTTCGGATTGGCGCTTGCGCACCGTGCATCGCAATCAGGTGCTGCCGGCGTCGTTTCTTTCATTTCCCGCGATCGCTGGCGCGCCAAGCTGGCGACCGACGATCGAGCAGTTTGAAGAACCTGTTTTGAACTCGCCGCATGCCGCCTGATCGATGGCGTGGCGCGGCGCGTCGGTGAGATGGTCGCTACTGTTGCCTTTCGCTTCGTTCTGA
>JAJYDI010000004.1 GCA_021777635.1 Pseudomonadota bacterium | reverse complement strand
CGCGCCGGCGGCGACCACACGCCGGTGCTGGTCGATGGCGACAAGATGCCCGGCGCACGCTGGTATCCCAACGTGCGCCTGAACTTCGCGCAGAACCTGCTGCGCTACCGCGACGAACGTGCCGCCATCGTGTTCCGCAACGAATGGGGGCACGCGCGCCAGTACAGCTATGCCGAACTGCACGACGCCGTGGCGCGGCTCGCGCATGCACTGAAACAGGTCGGCGTCGGCATCGGCGATCGCGTGGCGGGCTTCCTGCCCAACCTGCCGGAAACCGTGATCGCGATGCTGGCGACCACGGCCCTAGGGGCGACGTGGTCATCGACCTCGCCGGACTTCGGCGTCGAGGGCGTAGTCGACCGTTTCGGCCAGATCGCCCCCAAGGTGCTGTTCTGCGCCGATGCCTATCCTTACGGCGGCAAGCGTTTCGACTGCCTGGACAAGGTGCGCGGCATCCTTGCGCGGATCCCCGCGATCGAGCACACCGTGGTGGTGCCCTATTCCGGGGCCGCACTCGATCTGGCCGGAATTCGCGGCGCGGTGACCTGGCCCGATTTCGCCGGCACACAGGAGCTTCCGCTCGAATTCGAGCCCGTGCCCTTCGACCACCCGCTCTACATCATGTATTCATCGGGCACCACCGGCGCGCCCAAGTGCATCGTCCACGGCGTCGGCGGCACCCTGCTGCAGCACCTAAAGGAACTGGTGCTGCACACGGATCTTAAGCGCGACGATCGCATCTTCTACTACACCACCTGCGGCTGGATGATGTGGAACTGGCTGGTCTCCAGCCTTGCCGTCGGCGCCACCGTGGTGCTCTACGACGGCTCGCCGTTTCATCCCGATGGCAATGCCCTGTGGGATCTAGCCGACGCGGTCGGCATCAGCATCTTCGGCACCAGCGCCAAGTGGATCTCCGCGATCGAGAAGGCCGGCGTCAAACCGCGCGAGACGCACACGCTGGCGTCCCTGCGGACGATCCTTTCGACCGGCTCGCCGCTGGCGCCGGAGAGCTTCGACTACGTCTACCGCGACGTGAAATCCGACCTGATGCTGGCCTCAATCTCGGGCGGCACCGACATCATCTCCTGCTTCGCGCTGGGCTGCCCGCTGCGTCCGGTGCATCGCGGCGAGTTGCAGTGCCGCGGCCTCGGCATGAAGGTCGAGGCTCTGGACGACGCCGGCAACCCGGTGCGCGGCGAGCCCGGCGAGCTGGCCTGCCTGGCACCGTTTCCGTCGATGCCGGTCGGCTTCTGGAACGACCCCGATGGCGAGAAATACCGCAATGCATATTTCGCCAGGATTCCCAACGTCTGGTGCCACGGCGACTACGTCGAGATCACCGCCCACGACGGCGTGATCATCCACGGCCGCTCCGACACCACCCTCAACCCCGGGGGCGTGCGCATCGGCACCGCAGAGATTTACCGCCAGGTTGAACAGGTCCCCGAGGTGCTTGAGGCCGTCGCCGTTGGCCAGCACACCGACAACGACGAGCATGTGCTGCTGTTCGTCCGCCTGCGCGATGGGCTTACGCTCGACGATGCATTGCGCGAGCGCATCAAGCATCAGATCCGCGCCAACACCACCTCGCGCCATGTTCCATCGGTGATCGCGCAGGTGCCCGATATCCCGCGTACCCGCTCAGGCAAGATCAGCGAAATCGCCGTGCGTGACGTGGTCAACGGAAACCCGGTGAAGAACACCGAAGCGCTGGCGAATCCGCAGGTGCTACAGGTCTATCTCGACATGACGCCAAAGGTGCATTGAGTGATGCAGAGCTCGGTCTTGCATGTCACGGGGCAGGCGCCGCTGGTGACGCAGTAACGTACAGCCAAAGGCAAAGCCTCCACGCACGGAGAAATCCGTACCACCGGGGCGTCGATGTGCAGCGGGATACCCATGCAGCTTCCGTTGCGTACACCACCGCAGATGACACCGTAAGCTGCACAACGGAACGTCACGCAGAAAGAACAGCGGGCTCCGGCCTCGATCAATGCCGGGATCAAGAATCCTCGCTGAAGGCTCGATTGTTACGCCCGCAAACACTAGCGCAGCATGGATGCCGCGATAAAAACCATAAGCTTGCTACAACGCTTCGATTCCCGAAGGGCTCTTGGCGTTGCGCTGCATCTGTATCGCTGGAAATCCGGGCAGGCAGTCGCGGTGGGGTGATCGCAATCCCGGATTGGCAAGGTTGCTCGCCTTCTTATGAAACTTTAGATCGAGGATGTTGCCTGTGTTGTCGCGCATCGAACTTTCTTTCTTGCCGACGAGACTTCGGCATCAACCAAGCAAGGCCGCAGTCGTCTGGTGCAGTTCTATCGTCGGTGCCTGGGGCGTGGCCAGACCGAATTGTTGATAGAGCCTCTGGGCATAGTTCACCGCCTTGCTTTGGGCTTCTGCTGTCAGATGGTGCCGCTGCCTGATCCAGCGCTGGGCACGCATGACTTCGAGTAGGTGCGGCCACTGATCGGAACCGAGGGTCATGCCCCCGGAATGACGCCGGTGCAGATTTAGACTGCGAGGATCGAATGCGATGCTTCCGCGGGAGAGCACCGCCACATAGGCAAGCCAGTCGCCAGCGATGCGATATTCCATCATCGATGGAAGCGCTTCGGTCAGCGCCTGCTGCAGCGCCGAGCGCCGGAACACCACCGCACTTACGTTGGGGATCGTGTTCTTCACCGCCAGATAGCGCCGTATCTCGTCTTCGCCCTCGTTCCGGTAGGACTTGCGCCAGTGCGTTGCGGAGACCTCGCTGGTGTAGGCGTGATAATCCTCCGCCAGAATTTGCCCAACTGCGTCAAGCTGCCGCGACTGGCAGTAACTCATCACCACATCGGAATCATCAAACGCAGGCACGACCGCCTCGAGGAAACCCGGCTCTGCAAGATCGTCTGCCTCGGCGATCCAGACAAAATCCCCCCGGGCCAATTCGACGCCGCGCGCCCACTGTTGGAAAACCGAGCCCGAGTTGATGGCATTGACCACGATGTGGAGATCAAGTCCAAGCTCCTGCGCAGCTGACCGGGCCACAGCAACGCTGTCATCGGTAGAAGCATCATCCAAGAGGATGACTTCGAACACCGGCCTCGACTGCCTCGCAACGGAGGCCAAGCGTTCCCGCAGATAGCGGGCGTAGTTGTAGTTGGGGACGACCACCGAAACTCGCGGTGGCGAACGACCAACAAAACCGAGAAGATCGAATAAATAGCTGCGGAAGCTGAAATCAGACGCTATCCGCGCCGAACCGACACGGCCTAGGCGCGCTGCTTCCCGCGGATCGCTGAGCAAACCGAGAATCTGATCGGAAAACGCCTCAACATCGTCTTGCGCCACCACGCGCCCCACGCCTTCAAGCAGCGTGGCAAATCCACCGCTGCTGGCAAACGCCACCACCGGCACCCCGACTTGAAGCGACTCCAGCAAAACCGACGGGAACGGGTCCTCGCGCGAGGTCAATGCGTAGACATCGGCTCCGGCGTAATAGGGATCGGTATCGGCCTGGCGGCCAGGAAAATGAAATCGGTTCTCATAGCCTGATGCGGCGATCGCGCGCCGCATCGGACCCTCGTATGCGGCTTCCCAATGCCCGACCCAGACACAATGCGCACGCGCATCGGCACGCAGTACGCGTATACCCGCCTCGATGAATCGATCGATTCCCTTGCGTCGATCAGCATAACCGACGCCGAGCACGATGCGGGCATCCCCATCGATACCAAGCCGCGCACGCAGCTCGACACGAGCAGCTGCAATACCGGCTGCCGTGACAAACCGATTTCGCTTGTAGGCTCCCTGCGGGCGTACATGAGCCACGCCTGGCGCTAGTGGCGCGATCCTTGCGAATGCATCACGAACTTCGACGGCCGCGAAGACTACCGCACGCGCAGATTGCGCAAGCGTGCGCGCGTGCCGCTCCAGCTTGAACTGCGCAATCACTCCCGGCAGCTCATGCACCAACGTGACGACGCAGATGCCTGCCGCGCTCAGCGTGCCGGCGAACAAGCCCGAAACCGTCGTGTTGCAGAACGCCAGATCAAAGCCGCGTGCCGCCAGATCGGCCGCCAGTGCGCGAGCGTCGGGGCCTTCCGGGTCGCGCCCAGCCAGTGAGTGCAACGGTGCCGCGGCGGCGAATTCAGCGCCCAGATCACCACCACCCAGCAGCACGACCTCGACCTTGTCGGCGAAGTCCGCAACCAGATGACGCGTCATGTGCAGCGCGAGGTATTGCGCACCGTGTGGGTGAGCGTCATGCGAGACCACGACAACGCGACTTACCGGCTTCGACACGCCGGAGGTGCCCGATGACTCCAGCGCCTCGCGCGTCGCCTGCAGATAGGCGTAGCCATAACGCCGGTCGGGCTCCAGATAGGCGCCCTCGGCCCACTCGTTCCATGCGTTGATGAACACCAGGGACTCCCCAGCAACGGGATGGGCCTGCGCGTAGTTGACAGCGAACTGTAGCCAGTCGCGATAACGTGCCGGGGTGGAGCCAGCGAAGGTGTAGCCGCGCGCAGGCTTGCGTGCCTCGTTGTCCCATGATGGGAATACGCCACGGATCAGCGGATAGTCCGGCGACGGTCTGCCGCGCGCGCGCGCGACCACTTGTGCGTAGTCAACTACATGCCCCGCGTAAGCGGGGTTGATGATCGCGACATCGGCGTTGATCGTAGGCAGGTCGCGTGCGAGCACATGAGGCGGAAATTCGATTGCAGCATCGAAACCGAACTCGCGCGGGTCCTGGGCATCAAACTGGACCATGGCTAGGAAAATTTCGCCAATGCCCACAGCGCGGCAGTGCGCACGCCAGCGCAGCGCAGTGGCGCCGGCGTCCGGCAGAAGCGCCGGCCGATAAACGACCAGCAACGGGCGTCCCTCGATGCGGATGTAACGGGCGTCGACCAGAAGCGGCTCAAGAGTGCGAATGAAAGCGAGATCATCTTCCGGCGAGTGTTTTTGCGCTATCAGCACATCACTCTCGTGACCATCCCAGCGTCGCGTCCAGTTTTCGTTGGCCCAGCAAACGCAAAACGGGAAATCAAGGTCACGCATTGCCACAAACTGTTCGAGCGGACGTTCCAGCAAACGATTGCCGCCAAACCAGTAGTAATGGAAACAGAACCCGCCAATGCCGTAATGCCGCGCGAGTTCCACCTGCCGTCGCATCACGTCTAGCACGCGCAGGTCGTAGAACCCCAGTTCCCCCGGAAGCCTGGGCTGATAGTGGCCGACGAACTGGGGAGCCGCCTTGCTGACGTTTGTCCACTCAGTGAATCCCCGTCCCCACCAGCGATCGTTCTCGGGAATGGGATGAAACTGCGGAAGATAAAACGCGATCGCACGCACAGCGGGCGATGCCGCCATAGGCGAAATTTCAACATAAGGTACGTAGTCATCGCCGGGATTCGGTGCCGCAACGCCAAGCACCTGTGCTGTGTATTCGGTATGTGCTGACGCGCAGATTCCGGCAACCGATGGATGCGGCCACTCCCCCTTTGCGACGGGCTCAGTCTGCTGGAAAGTCTGCCAGCGCTTGTAGAAGCCTGTATGGGACAGCAGCGGACCGCAAGCCCTAAACAATGCGCTTTTCATCCGAAAGCGTGTCGCGTTGCCAACCGGAATGCCGCGATAGATGCTGCGGACAAATAGAAAGACCGAATGCCTGATCGCGCGTCGCCAGATCCATTGCACTTTCGCACTCATAACGCGGAGCGGAGCGGTAAGCCGCCAGCTCCGCGATGCAAGCAAGCGTCCCAGCTCCGCCTCAATCGCATGTATGCGTAGGCCTTGGTTGTGCGATCTCTCGCTTACGGCGCGCTCCTGTGCGACCGCCGCTTGCAACTGCTCGCGGCTCAACTCGAGATTCTTCTGCAAGCCTTCGTTCTCGGCACGCGTGCGGTTCAACTCTGCTTGCAGACGCTCACCTTCAGCACGCTGCGCGACGAGTTCGGCGGTTGTCTGGTCGTGGCGCCGCAACATACCTGCAACGTCGATGCTGCCTGCGCCCAAATGTCCGCTTCCTCCGGGCGCCGCGCCCGCTGATGCCAGCACATCGGTCAGCAGGCGCTCGGCGCGCTCCGCCCTCTGCACATGCGCCTGGACGTGTTCGAACAGATCACGCAACGGCGCGCGCACAGCAGCTGCCAATTCGCGAAAACGCTCCCCTAGCTTGGCAACCTGCCTCGTTGGATCTTCACCAGGCCGCGCACTCGCCAGTGCGGCGTACAACTCATGGACCACAGTTGCAAGCGGGTCGCTGCGGCAATCGGGCGGCGTAGGGCCCGCCCGGTGATGTCTCTCGGAAAGGTCCAGAAATCGGTCAACCCCGTCTGCATCCAGCAGCGGCCATTCATCGGGAGCGACGTCGATCAGGTCAGCGGCGCAGGCAATGGTTCGCAACGCACTCCGCCAGTCACCAATGAAGCGTGCGTAGTCGATGATCACACAGGGCCGTCCCTGCGCCGCCGCAAGCGCCGCAAGCAGGTACTCGCCCCACAACACGAAGGCATAGCCACGAGACAGGCCGTCCCGTGCATACAGCGAAGCGGCGACCTCCTCGGGATGGCGAACCACCACAACGCAGGTGGTCGTCATCCCCATCGTATCGATGGTTCTCAACCAAGCCGGCGCCAACAGGCACAACCGAGGATCCTTCAACGCCCACAACGGCGCATCGGCGAATTCTTGCTGAATTAGCGCACCCATCTGCTCCATGGCCTCGGTCGTCGCCGAGGCGTGGATCCAACCTTCCGGCAGCGGCCTGAGGTCAAACCAAGTGCGGCCAAACCAGTGCAGCAGGCGTTCGTTGATCGCGACCGCGTCCAGATGCTCCCAGAATCCGCGCCTGTTGTTGCCATCGATGCCTTCCATGAGGTTGGCGCCGAGGTGCACCCCGGCGAGATTGAGCACACGCGTGACTGCCGAGGTGCCACTGCGATGCATGCCGAGCACCAGCAGGGCTCTTTGCGGCGACTTCTCTGCTTCCGTCATGCTCGACGCCTTGCATGCACATGAATTTGTGAACAGTATCCGGAATCATCCCTGCTCAGGGCGGCCACGCGTTAATTCCTCATGCCGCCAGCGCGGATTCCAGTTCGCCGCGCAGATCTTCCAGATCCTCCACTCCCACCGACAGCCGGATCAGGCTGTCGCTGATGCCCAGACGCTTGCGGTTGGCTGCGGGCACCGAGGCGTGGGTCATGATCGCCGGGTGCTCGATCAGGCTCTCGACACCGCCGAGCGATTCGGCCAATGCGAATAACCGGCAGCGCTCGAGCAGTGTGCGCGCCTTCTTCAGGCCGCCCTTTATCTCGACGCTGATGATGCCGCCGTACCCCGCCATCTGCCGGCGCGCCAGGTTGTGCTGTGGGTACGACTTGAGCCCCGGATAGATCACGCGCTCGATCATGGGATGCGTTTCCAGCCAGCGCGCAAGTTCCATCGCGTTTTCGCAATGCGCACGCATGCGCAGATGCAAGGTCTTCAGGCCACGCAAGGCGAGGAAGGCATCAAATGGCCCGGCCACGGCGCCGACCGAGTTCTGCAGGAAGCCCATGCGATCAGCAAGTTCGGTCGTGCCGGCCACCACCACACCGCCGACCATGTCGGAGTGGCCGTTGAGGTACTTGGTCGCCGAGTGCAGCACCAGATGGGCTCCAAACGCCAGCGGCTGCTGCAGCATCGGCGAGCAGAAGGTGTTGTCGACGACCAAGATCAGGCCATGCTTGCGGGCAAAGCTGCCGACGCGCGCCAGATCAACCAACTTGAGCATCGGATTAGTCGGCGTCTCGGCCCAGATCATGCGTGTATCGGGCTTGAGCGCGGCCCTCAACGCCGCGGCGTCATTGAGATCGATGAAGCTGAAATCCAGACCGGCGCTGCGCCGGCGCACGCGCTCGAATAGGCGGTAGGTGCCGCCATACAGGTCATCCATCGCGATGACATGGCTGCCGGAATCGAGCAGATCGAGCACGGTGCTGGCCGCGGCCAGTCCCGACGCGAAGGCAAAGCCGGCAATGCCACCTTCGAGATCGGCAACGCAGCGCTCGAATGCCATTCGCGTGGGATTCTGCGTGCGCGAGTACTCGTAGCCTTTGTGCTTGCCGGGGCTTTCCTGGACGTAGGTCGAGGTGGCATAGATAGGCGTCATGATCGCGCCGGTCGACGGGTCGGGGCTCTGGCCGGCGTGGATCGCGCGGGTGCCGAGGCCGAGGCCGGGGTCGAGGGCGTGCGAGGTCTTGGTCATGGGGATGCCCGTTGCTTCAAGGGTGAGCATGAGGCCTCGCAGTCCGGGGCCTGCCGCATTGATGCGCATTCTACCGATCGCCACGATCCATGCTCCCTGAACGCGCGCGTTCCGCTCCGAACTTACGGCGCCGTGATCCCGGCGCGAGCAGGCGCATCACCCAACGCGCATCGCAGCGCGATCCGCGCCCGATCGGATGAGAAATACCGGCGCACGTTGTCGAGCCCGCCTCGGGACAGGCGCTTCCACAGGGCTTCATCGGTGTAAACCCGGACAACGGCATCGGCGAAGGCGCCGGGCGTGTCGGCCAGCAGCACGTCGGCTCCATCGCTCAGACACATCGCCTCGGCGGCGACGCCCGTCGCGACCACCGGCAAGCCACGACTCATCGCGGTGTTGATTTTGCCCTTGACCCCGGCGCCGAAGCGCAGCGGCGCAATGGAGACGCGACAGCCATCCAGCCACGGATCGAGATCATCGACCTGCCCATGCATGACGATGCCATTGCCGTCCAGCGCACGTCGGCTGTGCGCATCGGCGGTTCCGATCACGTGCAGCACCGCGTCTGGCAGTTGCTCGCGCAGCAAGGGCAGCACGGCCTCGGCGAACCAGCGTACCGCGTCGGCATTGGGCGGATGCGCGAAACCACCGATGAACAGCAGATCGCGGCGCTCGGCAAAACCGCGCCGTGGTTCGCGCACGTGGTGGATATTACCCAGCAGCTGCAGGCGCGCCGACGGCAATTCCCGGTGCACCAGATCGAGCTCGACGCCGCTGGTGAGCAAAGTGCAGTCGCTGGCGGCGATCAGGCCCAGCTCGCGCTGGCGCGTCGCGCGGACATGCACACCGCTCTCGCCCGACACGGCCGCGGCGCGCGATTCGCGCAGATGGTGCAGATCGACCGTATCGAAAATGACCTGTGCTGCCGGCGCCAAGGTACGCACCAGCGGCAGCCATACGGATGCCACCGGGTAACGGCTGAGCAGCACCGCAGCGTGATCCTGCGCATGCGCGCGCAGCCAGGTATATGGCGAGCGCGGCGTGACGACCTGCACGCCCACCGCACCAAGCAGGGCAACGCGCCCGACGTCAGCTCGACCATCATCGGGCAGCAGGGTCACGCTCCAGCCGAGGCTACCGGCAAGGCGGAGCATCTCGATCAGGCGCAGCGAACCGGAGTCGCGCGTCGCGTCCGGCAGGGTGCTCTCGACCACCAGCAACGCAGGGCGGAGACGGCCGGCGCGCAGTAGCGCGCGCGCGATGGGCGTGCCGGGTTCCGGCTGCACACGCAATGCCGCACCCCACTTTTCCGCAAATCGTTCGCGATTCACGACCTGATGGCGCTTGACGCCACGCTCGAGGTCGCTGCCTGCCGTCGCACCCTCGTAATGGATCACCGTGCTCGCCGGCTGCACCAACACCCGGCGCCCGGCCGCGCGCACGGCGAAAGCGAGATCGGTGTCTTCGTAATAGGCCGGCGCATAGCGCGCATCGAAACCACCAATCTCGCGAAACAGGGCCGCGGGAATCATCAGCGCGGCACCCGAGACGTAGTCGCACTCGCGCCGGTAGAGCCAGCGCAATTCGGATGGATCCTCGAAGCGCCCGCAGTTCCAGGCATTGCCGTCGGCAAACACCAGCGCACCGCATTCCTGCAGACGGCCATCCGGATAGAGCAGGCGCGCGCCCGCGATGCCGCAATCCGGCACGTCATCGAAACAGGCGCGCAGCGCATCCAGCCAGCCGGGCGTGACCTGGGTATCGTTGTTGAGGAACAGCAGATGGCGCCCACGCGCCATCACGGCACCAGCATTGCAAGCGCCGACGAAACCGACATTGCTCGGCAGAGTCAGCAGGCGCAGCCCCTCGATCTGCGCCAGCGTGGCGGCGTCGGCATCCGGCGAGGCATCGTCGACGACGATCACCTCAAACGGCGTCGCCGCGCCGAAGGCCGCGATCGAGCGCAGGCAGGCCAGCGTATACCGTAGCTGCCCGTGCACCGGGATGATCACCGAGACCTCGGGCTCGCCGACGGTCGACAGGGCGAAAGGAGCGAACGTCCAGTCGAGCGGCAGCAAGGCCGTCGCCAACGCGCGGGGCCGGATCGGCCGGAACTCCTGCTCAATTCGCCGCCATGTGCCGCGGAAGCCGCGCTGCGACAGACTGCCGCGCAGACGCTGCAGCGCGGCCAGCAGGCGACGCCAGCGCCAGGCAAGGGCTTGATTACGGTTCATGGGAACGTCCTTGCAGGCCGCATCCGCAACGCCAGTGCGGACCAAGATGGGTCATGCCAAGTTGGGTTCAATCGATGCGCCGGGTGGCCCGTCTGCTGCCCAACGGCGCGGAATCCGCCGCTCGACGCCGAATCACCGCCTGATTCCGCTGCGCCGCATCCGGGTTGCGCGGTTTTCGTGCCCTGATCGCGAACAAGCCTCAGTTGACCCGCCGCCTGAGGTAATTGAGCAGGTCGATGCGGGTGATCAGGCCGAGGAACTTCGGCCCGTCCATGACGATGGCGACATGGCCGCGGTCGAACAGCGGCATCAGCTGCGCAACCGGGGTGCGCATGTCGACGTATTCAAGCTTGCTGACCATCGCGGTCGAGACCAGGTCGCGGAAACGCTCGCTGTCGGCGTGCACGTGCAGCAGCAAATCGGACTCGTCGAGGATGCCGACGATGCGCTCGCCGTCCATAACGGGCAACTGCGAAACGTCATAGAGCTTCATGCGCTGGTAAGCCACGGTCAGCGGCTCGTGCGGGCCGATCACCACAGTGTCGCGCTGCGCGTAGGGACGCAGGATCAGGTCGCGCAGGTCACCGTGCTGCGGACGTTCGAGAAATCCGTTGTCGAGCATCCAGTAGTCGTTGAACTGCTTGGACAGATACTTGTTGCCAGTGTCGCAGACGAACACCACCACGCGCTTCGGACTCGTCTGCTCGCGGCAGTATTTCAACGCGGCAGCCAGCAGGGTGCCGGAGGAGCTGCCGCCGAGGATGCCCTCCTTCTGCAGCAGCTCGCGCGCCATGAGAAAGCTCTCCCGGTCGGAGATCGCGTAGGCCTTCCTGACGCGCGAGAAGTCAGCGATCGAGGGCAGGAAATCCTCGCCAATGCCCTCAACCATCCAGCTAGCCGACTTGGCCGAGAGCGTCCCCTCGTTGATGTACTGGGCGAGAATCGAGCCCACCGGATCAGCGAGGATCAGTTCGGTCGCCGGCGAAGTCGCGGCGAAAAAACGCGACAGCCCGGTCATGGTGCCGGAACTGCCGCAGCCGAAGACGATCGCGTCGACGCGGCCGTCCATCTGCCCGAGGATCTCGGGGCCGGTAAATTCCTCGTGCGCAGCCGGATTGTCGGGATTGCCGAACTGATTGATGAAATACGCGCCCGGCGTGTCCTCGGCGATCTTCCGCGCTAGGTCCTGGTAATACTCCGGGTGCCCCTTGGCGACGTCGGATCGCGTCAGGATTACCTCGGCACCCATCGCCTTGAGGTTGAAGATCTTTTCGCGGCTCATCTTGTCGGGTACGACCAGCAGCAGCCGGTAGCCTTTTTGCTGCGCCACCAAAGCCAGCCCGATGCCAGTGTTGCCCGCGGTGCCCTCGACCAAGGTGTCGCCAGGCCTGATGCGCCCGGCCTGCTCGGCGCGCTCGATCATCACCAAGCCGATGCGGTCCTTGATCGAGCCGCCAGGATTCATGCATTCGAGCTTGAGATACAGCTCGCAGGCGCCGCTGTCGAGACGCTGCGCGCGCACCATCGGCGTGCGGCCGATGAGATCGAGGACGTTGGACTGGATCATGCACGCTCCGAACATGCGGCCGCCGCGCGGGGCGCGGCGGCCGGGAGTCGCCGCCCGCAGGCGGCGCAAGCGATCATGATAACGCGCGCGCCACGAGTGCGATGGCGGCAGACGTGGCCGGTTGTCAGTGCATGCGTGGTCGGTGCACTTCCCACATGCGGGTGAGGCGATCCTTGGCGACGAGCTTTTCGCGCTTCATGGTGGCCAACGTCGTGTCGTCCATGGGCAGGACGCCCAGCTCGGCGTCGCGAACCTTGCTGTCAAGCTCGCGGTGGCGCTGATAGAGACGACGGAACTCGATGTTGGCCTTCAGAAGAGCCTCAACATCTTCCCGCTGCTGATTCTCGAACATCGTGCGACCTCCTCGTGGCAAAGACACGCACACCGACGTCCGCGGACGCCGCTGTCGCGTGGGTGCGGATACAGGGGACCTCGGCCTGCACGTTCCCGCACCGGTAGCCGGGGCGGGAGTTCATTGACAGACCAGGAAGTACATGGGGGTGCGGTTCCCGCTTCCCGGGGGCGCCAAGCCCCGCGGAGTTCCGACGCTACTCCGCCCCACCGGGCTTGGCAAGGCGCCGTCGACCGCCGCCGACGCCCCCTTTAAATCGCGTCAAATCATGGGGTTGTAATCACCGATCGCGCAGGGTCACGACCACCCGGCGATTCCGGGCACGCCCCACGGCGGTGGCGTTGGAAGCCACCGGATCGGCCTCGCCACGGCCCGCCACATGGATGCGCCTGGCGCTGACGCCGGCGGCGGTGAGCGCATCGGCCACGGCCTGGGCACGCTGCCGCGACAGCGCCAGATTGCCGGCCGCACTGCCGGTCGAATCGGTGTAGCCCTCGATCAGGATCGGCTTGCCGGGATGCGCCTGGACGAACTCGACCAGCTTGCCCAGGTGCCCGCGTGCCTCCGGCCGCAATTTGGCCTGGCCCGGCGCGAAGGCGTAATCCTCGAGCGTGATCTGCATGCCACGCGCGCCGCGGGTCGGGGTCAGGGTGTCCAGTCGCGCGCGCATCGCGCGCACTGCCGCTTCGGCCAGGGAAGCTTCCTTCTTTGCCAGCGTCGCGGCCTGCGCCTGCGCCGCTGCCAGCTTGGTCGCCTGTGCCGCCTCCAGCGCCGACTGTTGTGCCTGCTGGGCGTAGGCCTGGCCCTGGGCCTGCATCCGCTCTGCTGCTTCGTTTGCGGCCATGCTCTGCAGGCGCTGCTGCTCGAGTTCCTTGCGTGCGGTTTCCGCATCGCGACGGCTGGCCTCGAGCAGGATGTGATCGTGCTCGCGCTGCAGCTGCGCCATCTTGGTCTGCGCATCCTCGACCTCGGCCTCGGTCTGCGCGATCGCGACCCGATGCTCGGCCAGATAGAGCAGGTGCCGGCGCTCCTTGCCACTGGTACCGAGCAGGCGCTGCAGCGCTTCTCGCGCACGCGCCTGCTCACCCAGTGCGTAGCGGCCGAGGGTCGGATCCTGCGCCAGAGTGGCAAGGCTGGCGCTGAGGCGCTGGTAATCCAGGTCGGGCTTGTCAGCGGCTTGCAGTGGCGCCGAAACGACGCCCATCGCAGCCAGCAGGGCCATCGCAGCCAGTGCGTGCAGGCGGTTCATCGGCCACCTCCGTTGTCCACGGCATCAGGAGTACTGGCGGACGGCGTCGGCAACAGCACATCAGCGGCCGGCGGTACGCTAGCCGGTTCGGCCGGCGCCGCGGGCGGCGGTGCCGTGCGCTCGAGCAAATCCTTGCGCAGATGCGCGTTGTCGGCGCTGCGGCGGCGGATCGCGTCGCGCAGCCGGCCGAGGCGCGCCTTGGCGCGCGCCAGTTCGGCCGCGGCCTCGGCTTCGCTGGCGAGCGTGGCGGCGTTGTCGTACTTCTTCGCGGCCATCATCGCGTGCGCGGCATCCAGCCGCTGCTCCGCGGCGCCCAGCTCCAGCGGTGCATAGATCGGAGCCTGCGCATCCTTGGCGGCCTGCACCATCGACTCGGCGCCGCGCATGGCGTCGACGGGCGGCGGCGTGGTCGCGCAGGCGGCCAGCAGCAGGATGCTGAAAAACGGAACGGTACGATAGATTTTTGGCGACGGGCGTGCCATAACGATCCCCGATTCGGGCTGGGTCTATTCTCAGTGTGACGGCACGGGCTTGGCAACGCGAGGGTGACATGGATATCGGGTACTTCCTCAAGCTGATGGTGGACAAGGGCGCGTCGGACATGTTCCTGACCACCGGCGCGCCGGTTCACATCAAGGTCGAGGGCCGACTCTATCCGCTCGGCAACACTGGTCTGCCCAGCGGCATGGTCAAGAAGATTGCCTACTCGCTGATGGACGAGGGTCAGGTGCCGCAGTTCGAGCGCGATCTCGAGCAGAACATGGCGATCGCGGTCAAGGACGCCGGCCGCTTTCGCATCAACGTGTTCAAGCAGCGCGGCGAAGTGGGCATGGTGATCCGCGCGATTAAGAGCGACATCCCCAGCATTGATCAGCTGAAGCTGCCGCAGATCTTTAAGGATCTGATCATGGATCCGCGCGGACTGATCTTGGTGGTCGGCGCCACTGGTTCGGGCAAGTCGACCACGCTGGCAGCGATGATCGACCACCGCAACCAGAGCACGCCCGGCCACATCCTCACCATCGAGGATCCGATCGAGTTCCTGCATCGCCACAAGCGCTCGATTGTCAACCAGCGTGAGGTCGGCCTCGACACCCACGGTTACCACGAGGCGCTGAAGAACGCGATGCGCGAGGCCCCGGACGTGATCATGATCGGAGAGATCCGCGACTCCAACACCATGGAGGCGGCGATCTCGTTCTCCGAAACCGGCCACCTGTGCCTGGCTACGCTGCATTCGAACAATGCCGATCAGACGCTGGAGCGCATCCTCAACTTCTTTACCGAATCGGCGCACCGCAACGTGCTGATGAATCTGGCGCTAAACCTGCGTGCGGTGATCAGCCAGCGCCTGGTTACCGGAAAGGACGGCCGCCGCCTGCCGGCGGTCGAGGTGCTGATCAACACGCCTCTGATCCGCGACATGATCCGCCGCGGCCAGATCCACGAGATCAAGGAGGCGATGGACCGGAGTCTGCAGGACGGCATGCAGACCTTCGATCAGGCGCTATACCGCCTGTACAAGGAAGGCAAGATCGATCTCGAGGAGGCGCTCAGTAAGGCCGATTCTCGCGACGGCTTGGCGCTGAAGATCCGCCTCGCCGAAGGCGGCGGGAACGCGCCGGCGGACCTGGTCGAGGGTGATAGCTTCGGCTCCGACTACTGAAATTCCGCGTAGCGGCCCTTCGAGGCATGCGCGGCAGACATCGGGATCGTTGCGGCAAGCACGTCAGCGGTTCCGGGGCGCCGGTTGCGATGCGGCCGTGGCGCGCGCCACCGCCAGCCCCTGCGCGACGTGCAGTGCCTCGGACAACCAGTAGTCGTCACCGGCCAGCTTGCCTTCGCCGCCCCCGACGCTGTCCGCGGATGCATTGCCGGCTAGGTGATTGGGCAGGTCAGCTTCGCGCTGGATCAGCTGCGGACCGTGATCGAGCCTGACCGTCGCGTCGGCGAGGCGGATGTCGGGCTCGATGCCACGCGCCTGGATCGACCCACCATCCGGCGTGTAGTAGCGCGCGGTGGTTAGCTTGACTGCATCGCCGCCCGGCAGCGGCAGCACGGTCTGCACCGAACCCTTGCCGAAGGTGCGCCGGCCCATCAGGACCGCGCGGTGATTGTCCTTAAGCGCGCCGGCAACGATTTCGGCGGCCGACGCGGTGCCGTTGTCCACCAGCACCACCAGCGGCGCACCCTTGAGAAGGTCGCCATCACCCTGCGCGGTGAAGGTCATGTCCGCCTGCTTCAGGCGACCGCGCGTGCTGACGATGGTGCCGTGGTCGAGAAAATCATCGGCGACACCCACTGCCGCAGTTACCAGTCCGCCCGGGTTGGAGCGCAGATCGAGCACCGCACCCTGCAGTGGACCGCCTTTTTTCTGCAGCGCCTCGATCTGCCGCGTCAACTCGGTGACGGTGTCGTCCTGGAACTGGCTGATGCGCAGGTAAGCGTAGCCCGGCTGCAGCAGGCGCGAACGCACGCTGGCGATCTGGATGCGCTCGCGTGTCAGGGTAAGCTCGACCGGTTTGCTGGCCTGCGGGTGCAGCACGCTCAGCGTAATCGTGGTGCCCGGCGCACCGCGCAGCTGGTCCACCGCGGCGTTGAGCGCGTCGGGATCCACGGCCCTGCCATTGATGCCAAGGATCACGTCGCCGGGTAGCATGCCTGCGCGCGCCGCGGGCGTGCCGTCGATCGGCGCGATGACGCGCAACTGGCCGTTGATCTGGGCCACCTCAATGCCGAGCCCGCCATAGCGGCCGCTCGTTTCCTCGTCGAGCTGCTCGAGACCCTTGCGAGTGAGGAACTCGCTGTGCGGATCGAGCCCGGCCAGCATGCCGGTGATCGCCGACTGCATCAGCGTGTGATCATCGACCTTGTCGACATAAGCCTGACGCACTAGCTCGAAGACGCGGGTGAACGTCTGGATGTCGGCGAGACTGGGGCCGGCGCTGCCCACCGGCGCCTCCACGGCGGCCGGCGGGACCGGCACAGCCGGCGCCGCAGCCGTCGGCGGCGCGGCACCCCACGCGGCAGATGCGAACCACAGCAGAACCAGGGCGAGCGGGGCAAGGCGCATGGGGCACTCCGGCAATCGCCCGATTATGCCCCGCATGCGGGTGAATGACGCGGCCTCGCGCGCGCCGCGCTCAGATCAGGCTGCCGAGACCGGCCAAGACATTAAAACTGGTGTGGGCGATGATGCCCGGCGCGAGCGAGCCCGAACGCACCCGCAACCCGGCACAGAACAGACCCAGCACCGCGATCGGCAGCAGGCCCCACCAGTGCCCGTGCATCCCGAACGCATGCAGCAGAGTGAACACAAGGGTGCTGGTCAGGACGGCGCCAAGGGTCCCCAGCGCGGGCGCCAAGGCGCCCAGCAGGGCGCCGCGGAACACCGTCTCCTCCAGACACGGCGACAAGACTATGCCGATGCCGGTCAGCGACCAGCGTAGCCCGGTCGCCAGAAGGGGGCCCTGCAGTGACGCCTGCGCTGAGCGGCCGCCATCCAGCCAGTGGCCGAGCAGTGCGGCGGCAATCGCAAGGGCGAGACCGCCGACCTCGCCGCGCAGCACCCAACTGCGGGTCGTGCGACGGAAACCGTAGCCGGGCAGCTCCGCCTGCGACCACAGCGATCCGGCCCGCGAGCGCAGCCAGCCTAGGGTTACCACGCTGGCGACCAGCTGAGCCAGCACGAGTGCGCTGCCGGTGATCAGCTGCGGGTGCCCACCCAGTCGATGCCCCTGCTGCAGCCACGCAGCCAAGCGCAGCACGCCGGCGCTGCCAATGCCAATCAGGCCCAGGTATACCGCCAGCGCGCGCGAGGCATGGCCGAAGCCCTGCCGCATACTGGCCGCAGCGGGGCTTGAACGCAGGGCGAGTACACGCGTGGTCACCAAGGACACCTCGACGCCGGCACGGCGCACGCGCATTAGCCATCCGCAGCGATCGGGCAACCGGCGACTGCGGCGCGACGTGACCTTTTGTTGCAATCACGCCTTCGCCCTGTGACCGGGTGCACAAGGGCGCGACAACAACGCACCGCGCCCCGATCGGGAAGCCCAACGCAGGGCTCGGCGCCCCAATGGCGGCGATGGCCTCAGCGCCGCGACCGTCAGCGCCGCATCGTCAGCCATATGCGCGCGTCGACGGCCTTGCTGTCATGGCGCAGGCCGAAATAGACGCCGTTCTGCCCAGGGCCCGGCGCGGCGGCGGTCGCGACGGCCTGACCGGCATCTACCCAGTCGCCCACCCGCACCATTAGGCTTTCATTGTTTCCGTAAAGACTCATCCAGCCGCCGCCGTGATCGACGATCACCAGCATGCCGAAGCCACGCAGCCACTGGGCATAGGCGACGCGTCCGTGCGCCACCGCGCGCACCGTGCTGCCAGCTGTGGCGGCGATCTCCAGACCGCCCTCTCCCGTCTTGACCGCGCCGCGCGCCGGCCACGGCAGCCGCCCACGCAGCTCCACGAACGGGCGATCGGCGGGCAGTGACTTGGGAATGTCGGCGAAGACGTCGCGTAGCCGCCGCAGAAGTGATTCGAGATTCTGCTCGTCGCTCTTGAGCGCGGCCAGGCGCGCGGCCTGATCGCGAAAGCGCGCGCTAGCCAGATCGCGCAGTGCCAGCTGCCGCGCCCGCTGCACGGACAGCGCGGCGGCGGTGGCATGGGCCTGGATCTGGGCAGACGCAAGCGCGGTCTGGCTTTGCACCAGCGCCGCCTGCACGGCGTCGAGCTGCCGCAGATCGCCCTGCAGCGTGTTGATGCGGTCGATCTGCGCCGACTGAAGATATTGCGCGTAGGTAAGCGCGCGCTCCACGCGGGCGACGTCGCTGTCGCCGAGCAGCAGGCGCAGATCGGAATCCCGGCCCTGCGCATAGGCTGCGCGCAGCAGGCTGGCTAGCGCCGCGCGCTGTCCATCCAGTTTCGCTTGCAGCAGCGCGCGCCGAGCCTCAAGACGCTGCTGGTCCTCACGGCGTGCATCCAGAGCGACCGCCGCGTTGCGCTCGGCGATGGCCGCGGCAGCCAGCTGCTGCGCCTGTTGTGCCAAGGCCGCGTCCATCTGGTCGCGCTCGCTGACGGTGGCCTGCTGCTGCTGCACCAACGCAGCGATCGTAGCCCGCACCGCGTCCAGCTTCTGCTGCGCGGCCGCCTGCGCGGCCTTGTTCCCCGGATCGGGTGCCGACGCCGCCGCAGCGATGCCGGCGCATGCAAGCGATGCAAGTAGCAGCATGCGCATGCGGCGCGGGACGGCGGGGGGCATCGGCATAGCGATGATTATGGCAAACACCGGGCGGCCGGCGCGGCAGCGCCGCTGCCGGCGGCAAGCGGTCGCGCCTGCTCCCGGGCGCCACGGCGGCGAAACGCGCGCCGCGCCGGCCTGGCCGATCCGGCGCGGCGGCGGGTTAGCATGCGAGTGCGCCGCGACGATGGATCGTCACGGCGCTGGCCTGCACAGGGGAGCGCATGCTCAATCGACTCTGGCTTGGTTTTTTCCTGACCGCGGCGCTGGCCGCGCTGGCGCGCTGGACGCTGGCCGGTGATGTGGCGGTGTTCGGCGCCATCGTCGCCAGCCTGTTCGCGATGGCCAGACTTTCGGTCGAGGTCATGGTGCTGCTGTTTGGCACCCTCACCCTCTGGCTGGGCCTGCTGCGCATCGCCGAGCGCGCCGGACTGGTCGCTGCGCTGGCGCGACTGTTGGGCCCGCTGTTCCGGCGCCTGATGCCCGGGGTGCCGGAAGGTCATCCGGCGATCGGCCTGATCACGTTGAACTTCGCCGCTAACGTCCTAGGGCTGGACAACGCTGCCACCCCGATCGGCCTGCGTGCGATGCGCGAGCTGCAGACGCTCAACCCAAGCAGCGATACTGCCAGCAACGCGCAGATCCTGTTCCTGGTGCTTAACGCCTCGTCGCTCACCTTGCTGCCGGTGAGCATCTTCATGTATCGCGCACAGCAGGGCGCGCCCGACCCGACCCTGGTGTTCTTGCCGATCCTGCTCGCCACCAGCGCGTCCACGCTGACCGGCCTCCTCAGCGTCGCCTTCATGCAAAGACTGAAATTGTGGGACCCGGTGGCGCTGGCCTGGCTGGGCAGCGGCGCGCTGCTGCTGGGCGCGCTGCTGGCGCTGCTGGCCACCTTATCGGCAGCGGCGCTGGCCAGCGTGTCGTCGCTGGTCGGCAACCTGGCCCTGTTCGGTGTGATCGTCGCCTTCCTGGTCGCCGGCGCTATCCGGCGAGTGCCGGTGTACGAGGCCTTCATCGAGGGTGCTAAGGAGGGCTTCGGCGTGGCGCGCGACCTGCTTCCCTACCTGGTCGCGATGCTGTGCGCGGTCGGCGTGCTGCGCGCATCCGGCGCGCTGGACTTCACACTGGATAGTATCCGCTGGGCGGTGCACGGGCTTGGTTTCAACGATGCCTTCGTTCCCGCGTTGCCGACCGCGTTGGTCAAGCCGCTGTCGGGAAGTGCGGCGCGCGCGATGCTGATCGAGACCATGCAGCACTACGGCGTCGACAGCTTTCCGGCGCTCACCGCGGCGACCATGCAGGGCAGCACGGAGACCACGTTCTACGTTATCGCGGTTTACTACGGCGCAGTCGGCATCCGGCGCGTGCGCCACACCGTTGGATGTGCGCTGTTGGCCGACCTGGCGGGCGTGATCGCCTCGATCGCGGTGTGTTACTGGTTCTTCGGTGCCGCAGCGCACGTCTGACGCGCCGAAAGCAGGCGTGACGCCCGCTCGATCAGGAAGCCCCGAATGGACTCACGCCGATCAGGCGCGCGTGCAAAAAAAACGCGAAGATCGCCCATGCCGCGATGCCGGCCACCAGCGTCAGCGCATCGCCCGCCAGCGTGCCCTGCGGATAGATCACGCCCGCCCGTCGATCGCGCCGGCGCGAGACGGCGAAGTCAGCGACCGCCCACAGCAGGAATGCGCCGAACAGCACAACGTCATGCAGAAAGCCAATCGCAAGCAGATGCCCCAGCGCCCAGACCTTGACGCCAGCCAGCATCGGATGGCCGAGCTTCGCCTTGAAATGATTGCGCGGTACATACGCGGCAGCGACCAGCACGAACGCAACGAGGGTGAATAGCGCATTGAGCTGCATCAGCCACGACGGCGGCGCATACAGCAGTAGCGCGTGCTGGCGCGCCAGCCCGAAGCCCCACACGATCAACGCGAAACCGAGCGCCGCGACCAGCGCGTACAGCGCCTTCCATGCGTGGACCCCCAGCCGCGCGATCATCCGCGTGCGCCAGGCATCCGCGAACAGGCGAAGCGAATGCAGCCCGAGAAAGATCAGCAGGCCGAGGATCAGCAGCGGCATGGCGGGACTCCGGGTGGGCGTGAGCGCCAGCTTCGCACACCACCCGTCAGCGCGCTCGGCGGCGGCATGCGCGCCCGTATGGTCGCGATGGCGGCTGTCCAGAACCCTTCGAGACCATCGGGCGCTGCAGGAAACCAAGCGAACACGGAAAGCCTCAGCGCATCGTTGCCAGCTCGCCGATCACGGCATCGAGCGCGGTACCCCACGACGGCAGGCGCAGGGCAAAGGTGTCCTGCACGCGCGCGCAGTCCAGCACCGACCAGGCGGGTCGCCGCGCCCGCGCCGGATAGTCAGCACTGGCGATCGCCTGTACCTCGGGCACGCGGTCGATCAGACCCGCGCGCTGTGCCGCCGGCAGGATTGCGCGGGCGAAGCCGTGCCAACTGGTATGGCCGCCGGCAGAGAGGTGATAAAGGCCCCAAGGTGCGTCGCCCGCGAAAGCTCCGCGCGGAGCCAGGCGGGCGATGATTGCGGCCGTGGCATTTGCGATCAGTCGCGCCGGCGTCGGCGCCCCGATCTGGTCGTCGACCACGCGCAGCGTGTCGCGCTCGGCGGCCAGCCGCAGCATGGCGCGCAGGAAGTTGTGGCCGCGCGCGGCATACACCCATGCCGTGCGCAGGATCAAATGCGCGGCACCGCTGGCGCGCAACGCCTGTTCGCCGGCAAGCTTGCTGGCGCCATAGACGCCCAGCGGCGCGGTGGCGTCGTCCTCGTGCCACGGCCGCGTGCCGTGGCCGTTGAAGACGTAGTCGGTGGAATAGTGGATCAACGGCACGCCACGCGGTGCAGCCCAGCGCCCCAACGCGGCGACGGCTTCGCAGTTGACGAGTTGCGCAAGGGCTGCCTCGTCCTCGGCCCGATCGACCGCGGTATACGCCGCCGCGTTGACGATCAGGTCGGGCGCGTCGCGGTCGAGCAGCGCGACCAGCGTAGCCTCGCTGTCGGCTAGGTCCGCGCGCAGGCACGGTGCACCGCCGGGCAGCAGGCCGTCTCGCGTGGCCGCGCGCACTTCGCCCAGCGGGCCCAGCGCGCGCATCAGTTCGAAGCCGATCTGACCGCTGGCGCCCAGAAGCAGGATCCTCACGACCGATACTCCGGCAGCCGCTGCGGCGGCACTTGGTCCAGAAACGGTGCGCGCGCATCCTTTTCGGATAGCAGCGGGGCGCTCAGCGGCCAGTCCACCGCGATGGCAGCGTCGTTCCAGCGCAGCGCGGCATCGGCGGCACGGTCATACAGCGTCGTGCACTGGTAGCTGAAGGTGGCAAACTCCGACAGCACGCAGAATCCGTGGGCAAAGCCGTCCGGGATCCAGAAATGGCGATGGTTACCGGCTGACAGCACCGCCGCCACCCAGCGACCGAAAGTCGGCGAGCCGCGGCGGATGTCCACGGCAACGTCCCAGACCTCGCCTTCGAGCACGCTGACAAGCTTGCCCTGCGGATTCGGCCACTGGTAATGCAAGCCGCGCAGCACACCATGCGCCGAGCGCGAGACATTGGTCTGTACGAAACGCAGCTCGCCCAGTCCGAGGTCGACGTACTTCGCCTGATGGAAGCTCTCGTAGAAATAACCACGCGGGTCGCCGTGGACATCCGGCTCGATCACGCAAACCCCGGTCAGCGCGGTGTCGATGCGCCTCATCGCACCGCTCCGTGCGCGACCAGCGACTGCAGATACTGGCCATAGCCGGACTTGGCCAGTGGCGCGGCCAGCCGCAGGACCTGGTCGGCGTTGATCCAGCCATTTACGAAGGCAATCTCCTCCGGGCAGCAGACCTTTAGGCCCTGGCGATTCTCGATGGTCTCGATGTAGTTGGCGGCCTCGATCAGCGACTCGTGGGTGCCGGTATCGAGCCAGGCGTAGCCGCGGCCCAGTCGCTCCAGCATCAGCGCACCGTCGTCGAGGTAGCAGCGGTTGAGATCGGTAATCTCCAGCTCGCCGCGCGGCGAGGGCCTGAGCGCCGCCGCGAAATCGCAGACGCGCGCATCGTAGAAATACAGCCCGGTGACGGCGTAATTCGACTTGGGCTCGACGGGCTTCTCCTCCAGGCCGATCACGCGGTCGGCCGCATCGAATTCGGCTACGCCGTAGCGGTGCGGATCGCGCACCCAGTAACCGAACACGGTGGCGCCGTGCGCGCGCGCGTCGGCCCGCTGAAGCAGCTCGGTCAGGCCATGACCGTAGAAGATGTTGTCGCCCAGCACCAGGCAGCTTGGGTCCCCCGCGATGAACTCGCGGCCGATCAGGAAAGCCTGCGCCAGACCGTCGGGCGACGACTGTACCGCGTAGCGGATGTCCAGCCCCCATTGCGAACCGTCACCCAGCAGTCGACGGAACAGCGCCTGCTCGTGCGGGGTGTTGATGATCAGCATCTCGCGGATGCCGGCCAGCATCAGCACCGCCAGCGGGTAGTAGATCATCGGCTTGTCGTAAATCGGCAGCAGCTGCTTGCTGATCGCCTGGGTCACGGGATACAGCCGGGTGCCGGAGCCGCCGGCCAGGATGATGCCTTTGCGGTTGCTCATGCGCGTCTCCTTTTGCAAGAACCCTTCCTTGGAACGTTGCTCCCGGCACATCCTTGGTTCCGGCGCTCGCGCGTGCTTTCCTGCGCGTACGGTCAATGCATCCCGCTTCAAACCCCGGCTCGCCCGATCCTCTCGAGTCGGTAGCTGCCGTCCAGCACCCGCGCCACCCAAGGCTGGTGATCGACGTACCAGTCCACGGTGCGCCCGATGCCTTCCTCGAAGCCGACCGCGGGGGTCCAGCCCAGATCGCGCCGGATCTTGCCGGCATCGATGGCGTAGCGGCGGTCGTGGCCCGGGCGGTCTTTGACGAAGCGAATCAGCGACTCACGCGGGCGGCCATCCACCGGCGCCCTGCGCGCATCCAGCAGCGCGCAGATCGTGCGTACGACGTGCAGGTTCTCGCGTTCGGCGTCGCCGCCGACGTTGTAGGTTTCGCCGACGCGGCCAGCCTCCAGTACGCGCCGGATCGCGTCGCAGTGGTCGCCGACGTACAGCCAGTCGCGCACGTTGCGGCCGTCGCCATACACCGGCAGCGGCTCGCCGTGCAGCGCCTTCTGAATCGTCAACGGAATGAGCTTTTCCGGGAACTGGTACGGTCCGTAATTGTTGGAGCAGTTGGTGGTCAGCACCGGCAGGCCCCAGGTGTGGTGGAAGGCACGCACCAAGTGATCCGAGGCCGCTTTCGAGGCCGAATAAGGCGAATTGGGCGCGTAGGGCGTGGTCTCGGTGAAACGCCCGACCGGTCCCAGCGAGCCGTAGACTTCGTCGGTGGAAATGTGCAAGAAGCGGAAGCCGTCCTGGCGCGCCAGCGGCAGCGCCTTCCAGTAATCGCGCGCCGCCTCCAGCAAGGCCAATGTGCCGGCCACGTTGGTCTCGATGAAGGCGGCCGGGCCGTCGATCGAGCGATCCACGTGCGATTCGGCGGCGAAATTGATTACTGCGTCGACCACGTGTTCGGCCATCAGCCGCGCGCAGAGCGCGCGATCGCCGATGTCGCCCTGCACGAAAACATGGTTCGCATTGCCGCGCACCGCGGCCAGGGTGTCGAGGTTGCCGGCGTAGGTCAGCTTGTCGAGATTGACCACGCGTTCGCCGCGCGCAACGGCGTCGAGCACGAAGTTGGCACCAATGAAGCCGGCGCCACCGGTGACGAGCAGGGTTTTCATGAGACCGGAGTCCTCGGCGACCGGATACAGAAGTCTATAGGGTAGCGGTGCTCGCACCGCACGCGGGCGCGGATGCGGCAGTGCCGCTGAACCAAGCCGCCAGCGCAGCGGGGTGCTCAGCCAGCGCCGTTGCTCCCGCGGTCTCGAGTTCGCCAGCACTGCCGTAACCCCACAGCACGCCGCAACTGGCAACGCCGCAGGCGCGCGCGCCGGCGATGTCGTAATGGCGGTCGCCGACCATGCGCGTGGCTTGCGCGCAGTGGCCGAAATCCGCCATAGCCTGCGCGATCATCTGCGCCTTCGTGCAGTGCCGGGTGTCGGCCGCGGGTCCGTAGACGCGCTCGAAGTCGGCGCCGAACGGCAGGGTGCTGACGATTCGTTCGGCCTGGGCGCGCAATTTGGTGGTGACGACGGCCAGCGCGTGCCCGGCCGCGCGCTGCGCGGCGATTACCGAATCAACGCCTGCATAGACCTGGTGCTCGCGCCAGCCGACGCGGTCGAAACGCTTCCGATAATGGGCGATCGCGGCCTCAACGCGTGCCGGGTCGGTGCCGACCACGCAGGGGAACGTCTCGCCCAACGGCGGGCCGATCCAGCCACGCAGCACCTCGCGCGCCGGCGCCTGCACCCCCATCGCCATACATGCGTGCTCGATGGAAGCGAAGATGCCGGGCGCGGAATCGATCAGCGTGCCGTCGAGATCGAACAGCAGCAGCATGCGCTTCAGCCCGTGCCGCGCGCGCGCAGTGCGGCCACCGCTGGCAATTCCCTGCCCTCGAGGAATTCAAGGAAGGCGCCACCGCCGGTGGAGATGTAGCCGACGCGATCGGCGATACCGTACTTGTCCACCGCAGCCAGGGTATCGCCGCCGCCGGCGATCGAAAACGCTGCGGAATCCGCGATCGCGTGCGCCAGGGTTTCGGTACCCTTGCCGAAAGCATCGAACTCGAACACGCCGACCGGACCGTTCCAGACGACCGTGCCGGCGCGCGCGATCAGCGCGGCGTAGCGCGCGCTGGTCTTGGGGCCGATGTCCAGGATCATATCTTCGGCACCGACGTCCTCGACACGCCTGATCGTGGCCGGCGCATCCGCGGCGAAACGCGGCGCCACCACTACGTCGACGGGAATCGGAACTTCGACGCCACGCGCCCTGGCCGTCGCCAGCACCCGGCGCGCGGCCTCGAGCAGGGCCGGCTCGTGCAGCGACTTGCCCACACCGTGGCCGATCGCGGCGATGAAGGTGTTGGCGATGCCGCCGCCGACGATCAACTGGTCGACCCGGCCGACCAGGCTCTCCAGCAGGGTCAGCTTGGTCGAGACCTTGGAGCCGGCGACGATCGCAAGCAACGGCTTGGCCGGATACTCCAGCGCGCGGCCCAGGGCATCGAGTTCGGCAGCCAGCAGCGGGCCGGCGCAAGCGACTTTCGCGGCGCGGATCACGCCGTGGGTCGAGGCCTGCGCGCGATGCGCGGTGCCGAAGGCATCCATCACGAACACGTCGCACAGCGCGGCGTACTTCGCCGCCAGCGCGGAATCATCCTTGCCCTCGCCAGGGTTCATGCGGCAGTTTTCCAGCAGAACCACCTCGCCCGGCGCAGCCGCGACACCATCGAGATAGTCGCGCACCAGCGGCACCGGCTGACCCAGGGCTGCGCTCAGCCAGGCGGCGACCGGCGCCAGTGACTCGGCTTCCTCGAACACGCCCTCTTGCGGTCGGCCGAGGTGCGAGAGCACCAGAACCCGGGCGCCGGCATCGCGCGCCAGGCGCAGGGTCGGCAACGCGGCATCAAGGCGCTGGGTAGAACTGATGCGGCCACCCTGAAGAGGGACGTTCAAGTCCTCTCGGATAAGCACGCGCTTGCCGGCGAGGTCGATGTCGGTCATGCGGAGAAAGGACATGGCGGTTCCAGTGATGGCCCGGGTCGACTCACGCGGCGTAACGGATGCGGCCCGCGCGCGCAAAGGCGGCCATTGTCGGCGTCGGCGCGACTGCCGTGCAAACCCCCCCCCTTCAAACCGGGACGATCCGCGCGTAGGCTGAGGCAGGGATCCAGCGGAGACGTCTCATGAAAGGCGGCCTGGTGCTCTACAGCTACTGGCGCTCGAGCGCAGCCTTCCGCGTACGGATCGCGCTCAATCTAAAGGGTCTGCCCCACGAGTTGCGCTGCGTCGATTTGGTCAAGGATGGCGGCGAGCAGCACGCGGCGGCCTTTCGCGAGCTCAATCCACAGGGCTTGCTGCCGGTGCTGCTGGACGGCGACCGCATAATCCGGCAATCGCTGGCGATCGCCGAGTACCTCGACGAGGTCTACGAGGGCGAGGCCAAGCTGCTGCCGGTGACGGCGCGCGCGCGGGCACGGGTACGCGCGCTGGCGCAGCTGATCGCATGTGACATTCATCCACTCGGCAACCAGCGCGTGCTGAAGTACCTCGATCGCGAGTTCAACACCCCCGAGGTCGAGCGCGAGCGCTGGGCCCGGCACTGGATCGGCACCGGCTTGGCCGCGTTCGAGCAGCTGTTGGCCGATAGCCCCTCGACCGGCGTGTTCTGCGAAGCCGATTCGCCCGGGCTGGCCGACCTGTGCCTGGTGCCGCAGATCTACAACGCTCATCGCTGGGGCGTCGATCTGTCGCCCTGGCCCCATCTGCTGCGCATCCACGCCGCCTGCATGGAGCGCGAGGAATTCCGTCACGCCGCGCCCGAGGCGCAGCCAGACGCGCCGCAACCCGCGCACGCCTGAGTTCCCTTCAGCCGTCGCGCGCGGCCCCGCTGCGGCGCGCGTCGCGGTCGCGCACCAGTGCCGCAGCGGCGAACACTCCGATCTCGTAGAGCAGGATCATTGGCACCGCAAGCAGGATCTGCGACATCACGTCGGGCGGACTCAGCACCGCGGCGACCACGAAGGCGCCGACGATCACGTAGCGGCGCGCGCGACGCAGCTTGTCGGGGCTGACCACGCCCAGAGCCACCAGCAGCACCACCGCCACTGGCACCTCGAAGCACATGCCGAAGGCAAAAAACATCGTCAGCACGAAGTCGAGGTACTTGCCGATGTCGGTCATCATCGACACCCCTGCCGGAGTGATCAGGGTCAAAAAGTGGAACGCCGCCGGCAGCACCAGGAAATAGGCGAACGCGCAACCGACGTAGAACAGCAGCACTGCCGAAATCAGAAGCGGCAGCGCCAAGCGCTTCTCGTGGCGATACAAGCCTGGGCTGATGAAGGCCCATATCTGATAAAGCACGACCGGCATCGCCAGGAAGATCGCGGTGACGAAGGCGAGCTTGACCGGCGTCAGGAACGGGCTGGCGACCTCGATCGCGATCATGTGCGAGCCCCGCGGCAGGCGCTCGATCAGCG
>JAJYDI010000107.1 GCA_021777635.1 Pseudomonadota bacterium | reverse complement strand
GAGGTTCAGCGCCGCTGTTGAAAGAAATCACGTAGCAACGCCGCGCTGAGCTCGGCACCGAGACCGCTCGCAACGGCGATGCGATGGTTATGGCGCGGCGAGATCAGCGTGTCGAACACGCTGCCTGCGGCCCCGGTCTTGGGATCAGGGGTCGCGTAGATCACCTTGGCGACGCGCGCGTGCACCAGCGCCATGGCGCACATGGCGCACGGTTCGAGGGTCACGTAGAGCGTGCTGCCGGGCAATCGGTAATTGTGCTGCTGCTGCCCGGCTGCGCGCAGGGCGACGATCTCGGCGTGGGCGGTCGGATCGTGCGAGTTGACCGTGCGATTCCAGCCCTCGCCGATCGCCTTGCCGTCCAGAACCAGCACGGCACCGACCGGCACTTCATCGTGCATCTCGCCGGCATGGCGGGCCAGCTCCAAGGCGCGCTGCATCCAGCGGACATCCTCGGCACTGAAACGGTGCGCCGGGGTTGGCGGCAAAGGGGCTGACGGAACGATCGGCGGTGAGGTCGGCATGGGCTGCGATGAAATCCGCGGCGGTCACGGGCGTAAGTCAGCGCGCGGACCTACTCCCACTCGATCGTGGCCGGCGGCTTGCCACTGATGTCGTAAACAACGCGAGAAATACCATTCAACTCATTGATAATACATAGAGAAACCTCTTCGAGGAACTCGTACGGCAGGCGCGCCCAGCGGGCCGTCATGAAGTCGACGGTCTCGACCGCGCGCAGCGCGATCACCCACTCGTAGGCGCGACCGTCGCCAACGACGCCAACGGATTTCACGGGCAGGAACACCGCGAAGGCCTGGCTGACGCGGTCGTAGAGGTCGTGCTTGTGCAAGGCCTGGATGAACAGATGATCAGCCTGCTGCAGCAAGGCGACGTATTCGGGCCTGATCGCGCCCAGCACGCGAACGCCCAGCCCCGGGCCGGGGAACGGATGCCGGTAGACCATCGCGCGCGGCAGGCCGAGCTCGACGCCGATCCGGCGCACCTCATCCTTGAACAGCTCGCGCAACGGCTCGACCAGTTTCAGATGCATGCGTTCGGGCAGGCCGCCGACATTGTGGTGGCTCTTGATCACGTGCGCCTTGCCGGTTTTCGCTCCCGCCGACTCGATCACGTCGGGGTAGATCGTGCCTTGCGCCAGCCACTTCACGCCTTCGAGCTTGTGCGACTCCTCGTCGAATACCTCGACGAACAGGCGGCCGATGATCTTGCGCTTGGCCTCGGGATCCTCGATGCCGGCGAGCGCCGCGAAAAAGCGCTCGGCCGCGTTGACGCGGATGACATGCACGCCCATGTGCTCGGCCATGGTCGCCATCACCTGATCGCCCTCGCCGAGGCGCAGCAGGCCGGTGTCGACGAAGACGCAGGTCAGCTGCGTGCCGATGGCCTTTTCGAGCAGCGCGGCGACCACCGAGGAATCGACACCACCGGACAGACCCAGCAGCACCCGGTCCTGACCGACTTTGGCGCGAACGCGCGCGATGGCGTCCTCGATGATGCGCGCGGGCGTCCACAGCGTGGCGCAGCCGCAGATGTCGACCACGAATCGCCGCAGGATCTCGCTGCCACGCGTGGTGTGCGTGACCTCGGGATGGAACTGCACGCCGTAGTAGTGGCGCGCCTCGTCGGCCATGGCGACGACTGCGACGCTGGCGGTGGACGCCACTGCGGAGAAGCCGGCGGGTACTGCGGTAACGCGATCGCCGTGCGACATCCAGACATCCAGCACGCGGCGCGTGTCGGTCGGCGCGGGCGTCGCGTCCAGCGGCGGCGTGGCGCGCTGGGAAGGCGCATCCGGAGCTTGACGCGCCGTCCCGTCCTGGTCGTCCAGCGCATCGAACAGCCGGCACGATCCGGTCAGCTCGACCGCGGCGTAGCCGAACTCGCGGGCATGACCGCCCTCGACGCGGCCACCCAGTTGCGCGGCCATGGCCTGCATGCCGTAGCAGATGCCGAAGACCGGCACGCCCCGATCGAACACAGCATCGGGCACCCTCGGCGAACCCGTCTCGGTCACCGACTCGGGTCCGCCGGACAGGATCACGCCTTTCGGTGCGTAACGCGTGATGTCAGCCGGGTCATGGTCCCAGGCCCAGATTTCGCAATACACGCCGATCTCGCGCACGCGGCGGGCGATCAGCTGCGTGTACTGCGAGCCGAAGTCGAGGATCAGGATCTTGTCGCTGTGGATGTTCGTTGGCATCGGGACTCGGGACTCGGGACTCGGGACTCGGGATCCCTGCCCTGTTGCGCATGCATTGCCGACGAGCTGCCGCATTCCAGTCCGGCGTCGCCGGACCCGGCCAGGGGCCGTATTTCGCAGCCCGACTCCGATCCCCGAGCCACGGTCATACCTCAATCCAGCCGGTAATTCGGCGCTTCCTTGGTGATCTGCACATCATGCACGTGCGCTTCGCGCACACCGGCACTGGTGACGCGCACGAAGTGCGGCTGGCTGCGCATGGCATCCACCGCGGCGCAACCGCAGTAGCCCATCGAGGCGCGCAGGCCTCCGATCAGCTGATGCACGATGTTGCGCAGCGGGCCGCGATAGGGAACGCGACCCTCGATGCCCTCGGGAACCAGCTTGTCGGTGTCGGCTTCGTCCTGGAAATAGCGGTCCTTGGAGCCTTGCTGCATGGCGCCCAGCGAGCCCATGCCGCGGTAGCTCTTGTAGGAACGTCCCTGGTAGAGCTCGACTTCGCCCGGCGCCTCTTCGGTGCCGGCGAACATCGAACCCAGCATGACCGTGGCGGCGCCGGCCGCGATCGCCTTGGCGACATCGCCGGAGTAGCGAATGCCGCCGTCGGCGATCAGCGGAACCTGGTCCTTGAGCGCGCTGGCCACCATGTCGATTGCGGTGATCTGCGGCACGCCGACACCGGCGACGATACGGGTGGTGCAGATCGAGCCCGGCCCGACGCCGACCTTGACCGCATCGACGCCGGCGTCCACCAGTGCCAATGCGGCGTCGCCGGTGACGATGTTGCCGGCGATCACCTGCACGTTCGGGAAGCTCCGCTTCACCCAGCGCACACGGTCGAGCACACCCTGCGAATGGCCGTGCGCGGTATCCACCACGACCACGTCCACGCCCGCCTCGACCAGCGCGCTGACGCGGGTCTCGGTGTCGCCGCCGACGCCCACCGCTGCACCGACGCGCAGGCGCTCGTGCGAATCCTTGGCGGCATGCGGGTTGTCGCGCGCCTTCTGGATGTCCTTGACGGTGATCAATCCGCGCAACTGGAAAGCATCGTTGACGACCAGCACCTTCTCGATGCGATGGCGATGCAGCAGGGCGAGCACCTCGTCCTCGCCGGCGCCCTCCTTCACCGTGATGAGCTTTTCCCGGCGCGTCATGATGTTCTTGACGGGATCGTCCGGCCTCTTCTCGAAGCGCAGATCCCGGCTGGTGACGATGCCGACCAGCTGCTCACCCTCGACCACCGGCACGCCGGAAATGTTGCGCGCGTGGGTGATCTGCATCACCTCGCGGATCGAGGTTTGCGGCCCGACGGTGATCGGATCGCGGATCACGCCGGCCTCGAACTTCTTGACCAAACGCACCTCGGCCGCCTGCTGTTCGATCGGCATGTTCTTGTGGATGATGCCGATGCCGCCGCACTGCGCCATGGTGATCGCGAGACGCGCCTCGGTGACCGTGTCCATCGCCGCGGAGACGATCGGGATGTTGAGGCGGATGCCGCGCGTCAGCCGGGTCGAGGTGTCGACATCGCGCGGCAACACGGCCGAGTAGGCAGGGACCAGATAGACGTCGTCGTAGGTCAGGGCCTCGGCGAGGATGCGCATGGGCAAAAGTCCTGCGAGTCAATTGCACAATTGTACGCGGCGACTGTCCGGGCGCCTAGTAAAAACGCGCCGCGGCGTCCGCCTGGCGGCGAATTCAGGCCGAAGCGGCGAAGGCCTCCGCGGCCTCCAGGGTGTTCTCCATCAGCGTCGCCACCGTCATCGGCCCCACCCCGCCGGGCACCGGGGTGATCCACGAGGCGCGTTCGCGTGCCGCCGCGAACTCGACGTCGCCGACCAGGCGCCCATCCTCAAGCCGGTTGATGCCGACATCGATCACGACCGCGCCCGGCTTGATCCACTCGCCATGCACGAGACCGGGCCTGCCGACGGCGACGATCAGGATGTCAGCCTGGGCGACGAAGCCCGCCAGATCGCGGGTGAATTTGTGGCAGCAGGTGGTCGTGCAGCCGGCGATCAGCAGTTCCAGCGCCAGCGGCCGGCCGACGTGGTTGGACACGCCGATGACCACGGCGTGCTGCCCGCGCACCGGCCGATCGGTGTGGCCGAGCAGGGTCATCACGCCCTTCGGGGTGCACGGGCGCAGGCCGAAACGGCGCAGCGCCAGACGGCCGACATTCTCGGGATGGAAGCCATCGACGTCCTTGCGCGGGTCGATGCGTTCCACCAGGGCGTCCTCGTCGACATGCGCCGGCAGCGGCGACTGCACCAGGATGCCGTGCACCTCGGGCCTGGCGTTGAGCCGGTCGATCAACGCGAACAATTCGGCCTGCGTGGTCGCGGCCGGCAGGTCAAAGTCGAAAGAGCGAAACCCGACCTGTGCGCATGCCTTGCGCTTGTTGCGCACGTAGACGGTCGAGGCGGGATCGCCGCCGACCAGTACCACCGCCAGGCCCGGAGCACCCAGCCCCTGCCCGACTCTGGCGGCAACGCGCTTCCTGACACGCACCAGCAGTTCGTGGGCGACGCTCTTGCCGTCTAGCAGGTGTGCGGTCATGTCGGGTGTCGGCAAAACGCCATTGTCGCAGCGTGCGGCGGTCAGCTCAAACACAGGCGCATCCGGCTGCGCCGCGATGTGCGATGCTCGATCACGGTTGCAGCCGCAAGGAGGTTCTCCATGCCGTCAACGCCATCCGAAATCGAGTTCGAGGCCGCCGCCTTCCGTCGCCTGCTGGAACATCTGCGCCTGCGCAGCGACCTGCAGAACATCGAACTGATGACCCGCGCCGGATTCTGCCGCAATTGCCTGGCCGACTGGTATCGCGAGGCCGCCGAGGCTCGCGGCGTCCATATCGACAAGGACGCTGCTCGCGAGCATGTCTACGGCATGCCGTTCGCCGAGTGGAAAGCGCGCTACCAGAGCGCATCGACACCCGAACAGCGCAGCGCGTTCGCGGCAGCGTCGAAGAGCGATCACGATTGATCGTGAATGCTGCGTCAGGTCTGGCGCGCAGCCGCTCGTCCTACGTGGGCACGACCGCTCCGGCGTGCAGCAGCTCGTGATGGCCGGATGGCTGCTGGTCGATCAGCCCGTGGGCGCTCATCAGGTGTGCCAGCGCGATCACGTTGTCCATGCCCAGCTTGTCCAGCAGGCGCTGCTTGTAGGTCGACACGGTCTTGGGGCTGAGGTGCAGCTGCTCGGCGATCGCGAACACGGGCTTGCCGCGCACCAGCATCAGCGCCACCTCGAGTTCTCGCCCGGACAGCGCATCGAACGGCGACTCCTGCCCGTCCAGCGTCGCCAGCGCCAGCTGCTGCGCAACGGCCGGTGCGAGATAGCGACGACCCTGGGCAACCTGGCGCACCGCAGTCAGCAGCTCTTCGGAGGCACAGGCTTTGGTGAGGTAACCGAGGGCGCCGGCTTCGATCAGGCGTTTGGGAAAGCGCGCATCCTCGACCACCGTCAACACGACGATCTGGGTCGGCAGCCGCGCACGCGCCACGCGCTCGGTCAGTTCGATGCCGCTCATGCCCGGCATGTGCACGTCGACCAAGGCGACATCCGGTTTGAGCTCGCGGATCAGCTTCAGCCCCTGCTCGGCGCTGCCGGCCTCGCCCACGATCTGCATGTCCAGTTGCGGCTGCAGGATCAGACGAAAGCCCGTGCGCACCAGTTCGTGGTCATCCACGAGCACCAGCTTGATCATGGCGATGTCCCCCGACTCCCCACTTGGACATTAGCCAAGGCGCGAGGCGATTTGCAAGGGCCGTGCGTATTGGGTGCTCGCGTCGATGGCATGGTGCCCGGGGCCGGACTCGAACCGGCACGGCCCTCGCGGGCCTGCGGATTTTAAGTCCGCTGCGTCTACCGATTTCGCCACCCGGGCGGACGGCGCACAGACGCATCGCCCGATGGCATGCCCTCATCGATGGAGGCCAGGGTCGGAATCGAACCGGCGTAGACGGC
>JAJYDI010000106.1 GCA_021777635.1 Pseudomonadota bacterium | reverse complement strand
GATGGCGCGCGCGCTGTCGCTGCCGACGATGATGCGGTCGGGGCGCAGGCAGTCGCTGACCGCATCGCCTTCCTTGAGGAATTCGGGGTTGGAGACGACGTCGAATGCGACGCGCGCATTGCGCGAGGTCAATTCCTTGTCGATGGCAGCGCGCACGCGATCGGCCGTGCCCACCGGCACGGTCGACTTGTTGACGACGACGGCATATCCGGCGAGATGCTGTCCGATGCTGCGCGCCACTGCCAGCACGTGACTGAGATCGGCGCTGCCGTCCTCGTCCGGCGGTGTGCCGACCGCGATGAAGAGCAACTCACCGTGGGCCACTCCGGCCGCCGGGTCGGAACCGAAATGAAGTCGCCCTGCGGCACGGTTGCGTGCCACCAGCGGCGCCAGACCGGGCTCGAAGATCGGCGTTTCACCGCGTTCCAGGCGCGCGACCTTGGCCGCATCGACATCGATGCAGAGCACGTCATTGCCCATCTCGGCGAGACAGGTGCCGGTGACCAGACCCACGTATCCGATGCCGAACAAGGTGACACGCATGAACGCTCCGGAATGTGCGGGACAGGGCGAGGCGTCGAATCCGCATGGCGATTCTAGGGGCCACCAGCGATCGCAGCCAGCGTACTGCCTGACTGCTGCGCAAAAGGAAACGGGGCGCGGATTGCTCCACGCCCCGCTGCACAGGTGCGAACGGCTTACTTGGCGGCGGGCGCCGGCGGCGCGGCCGGCGTCGGCATCGCCTTCAGCAGATCGATGTCAAACACCAGGGTCATGTTGGGTGGCAGTGTGCCCGGCGGCGGCGTGGCGCCGTAAGCCAGGTTGCCGGGGATGAACAGCTTGAACTTGCTGCCCACCGGCATCAGCATCACGCCCTCGCGGAAGCCCGCGATCACGTTGCCCAGCGGGATCGAAGCCGGACCGCCGTGGTCCGCGGAGGCGTCGAACTTCTGCCCGTTGATGAACGTTCCGGTGTAGTTGACCTGCACCGTGTCATTGGCGGTCGGCTTGGCGCCGGTGCCCATCTTCAGTACTTCGTATTGCAGACCGTCGGGCAAAGTCTTCACACCCGGACGGGTCTTGTTCTTGGCAAGGAATGCCGCGCCGTCGGCCTCGTTCTTGGCCGCCATCTTGGCCACTTCGATCTTGTTCTTGGCCTGCAGCTTGGCCATGAAGGCCGCGCGCACGGTCTTGGCCTCGGCTTCGGTCATCGCCGGCTTCTGGCCCGACAGCACGGTCTGAAGTGCGCGCGCCACGATGGCGGGATCAAGTTCCTCGCGGACGATCGGCGGCAGCGAGCTGCCGAGATCCATGCCGACGACGTAGCTGTTCTTGGCCTTCTCTGTGGTCAGCGCCGGCCCGGTCGCATGCGCGACCGCAGTCAGGCCCAGCGTCGCGGACATAACCGCCGCGAGCAGCGTGGGACGCAGAATCTTCGACATTCGATATTCCTCATGTGGATGGGTGTTCGCGCGACACGCGGTGCACGAACGCGGACGCCCATTGTGCGGGACGACCTTACGATTGGCAAACGGCAGCGTGCCGTCTCCGGACCACCGTCCAGCCGCGATTCATGCGCCCGGCGAGCGTGGCCATCAGTGATAAAGCTTGACGGCCTCGCGCGCGCGCCGTAACCTTTCCGGCTTCCAGCGTGGGGGCCATAGCTCAGCTGGGAGAGCGCTACAATGGCATTGTAGAGGTCGCCGGTTCGATCCCGGCTGGCTCCACCACCATTCAAGTCCCCATCGTCTAGAGGCCTAGGACATCACCCTTTCACGGTGGCGACCGGGGTTCGAATCCCCGTGGGGACGCCACGAGGTCGGCCCGGCATTTGAAGCCGGGCGAAGCTGCAAGGCAACACGAGCAGTCGTCAAAACGCGGAGCGGTAGTTCAGCTGGTTAGAATGCTGGCCTGTCACGCCGGAGGTCGCGGGTTCGAGTCCCGTCCGCTCCGCCATTCACTTCGAGCCCGCCGCGTGCGGGCTTGTTCGTTTCAGGCCCGGCTATCGTCTTGCGCCTGACGCTTCAGGGATTCGCAGCAACGTCGACGACGCGCGTCAGCGTCCCCGCCGAGTGACCCTGCTCGACCAGATACTCCAGCCAGCGGTTGAGAAAACTCGCCATGCGCATGCGATGCTGCAGCACCGTGCGCTGCGGCGGAAAGGGACCGAGTACCTGCCACAGCCGCCGCCCGGGATGGCAGTGCAGAACCTCGGCAACATGCGCGTCGGTGTACATGCGGATCTGCGCGGACGGGGCGCGCAGGCCAGTATCGGCGTCGCGCAAGTCGTAGGTCAGTTCCAGCTCGATCGTGTAGGGGTGTCGCGCCTGCACCTCCATATGCACGTCGAGGCCATCATCGACGTTGGATACGTAGCGCCCCACCGCCATTTGCTGCGGCGCGAACAGTCGTGCCAGGCGGTGGTAGTTCTCCGCGTACAACCCCATCAGCAACTCGAAGCGTCCGGGCAGCAGCGCGGTGGCAGTGATGCGATCAGCCAGCATGGCCCGAGCTTAGCATCGGCGCCGCCTGGCACTGGCCGACGGGACGCTATCGGACATACGGCATCAGAACAGGTGCCGCTCGATGCCAAGCTGAGCAAAGATCTTGCTGGCGATCTCCTCAATCGAGGTGTGGGTGGTATTGAGGACCGGAATGTTCTCGCGCCGGAACAGCTGATCGGCTTGCGCCAGTTCCTTGCGGCACTGCGCCAGCGTCGCGTAGGTGCTACCCGGGCGACGCTGCTCTCGAATCTGCGCCAGCCGCCCGGCCTCGATGGTCAGCCCGAACAGGCGCGCACGATAGGGCCGCAACCGCGACGGCAACTCAAGTTTGTCGAGGTCGTCCTCGGTCAGAGGATAATTGCCGGCACTGACGCCGAAGTGCAGTGCCATGTACAAGCAGGTCGGCGTCTTGCCCGAGCGCGATACGCCGACCAGGATCAGGTCGGCTTCGGCGTAGTTCACGTCTAGCCCGTCGTCGTGGGTCAGCGCGTAGTTGGTGGCGTTGATGCGCGCCTCGTATCTGGCGAAGTCCACCAGTCCGTGCGCGCGATTTACCGCCGGCCGGCGCTTGGAGCCAAGTTCGGCTTCCAGCGGGCCGACGAACGGCGCGAACACGTCCATCATCAGGGCGCCGCTACCGGCCAGAATCTCGCTCAACGCCTGATCGACAGCAGTGTTGATTACCACCGGCCGCTGGCCCGAACGCGCGTACTCGGACTTGATCCGAAGTGCGGCTGCCTGCGCCTTGTCGGTGCTGTCGACGAACGGAATCCGGTGGGTGTCAAACTCAATGCCGTCGAACTGGGTCAGGATGCTGTGACCAATCGTCTCGGCGGTGATGCCGGTGGAATCGGAAACGTAGAACACCGTGCGCCGCATCGACATCTCCTAGCGGGTCAGAGCATGGCGCGAGCGGCGCCATGCGCGCTTGTTTCAGTCTGCCGCGGGCCGGACAATAGCCGGCTTTCCTGCCCGCCGCGACCGGAGATCCCCTTGAACGACCTGGTGCTTTGGCTGCACGAATTGCGCATGTCCGACCTCGGCCGTGTCGGCGGCAAGAACGCCTCGCTGGGTGAGATGATCGGTCATCTCGCCGGCCTGGGCGTATCGGTACCGGGCGGGTTCGCCACGACCGCGCATGCGTTCCAGCAGTTCATCGCCCAGAGCGGCCTGGCCGCGCGCATCCGGCAGCGCTTGCTTATGCTCGACGTAGAGGACGTGGCCGCGCTGACCGCAGCCGGAAAGGACATTCGCGGCTGGCTGATCGAGACACCGCTGCTGCCCGGGTTCGACCACGCCGTGCGCGAGGCTTATGCACAATTAGGTGCGCAGTCCGGTGGCGGCGAGGTAGCCGTGGCGGTCCGCTCCTCGGCCACCGCCGAGGACCTTCCGGACGCGTCGTTCGCCGGCCAGCAGGAAACCTTCCTCAATGTTGTCGGCGCGGACGCGGTGATCCGCAAGGTCAAGGAGGTTTTTGCCTCGCTGTACAACGATCGCGCGATCGCCTACCGCGTGCACCACGGTTTCGCCCACGAGGAGGTGTTCCTTTCTGCTGGCGTGCAACTGATGGTGCGATCGGACATCGGCGCCTCGGGCGTGCTGTTCACCCTCGACACCGAGTCGGGATTCCGCGACGCGGTATTCATCACCGCCAGCTACGGGCTCGGCGAGATGGTGGTGCAGGGCGCGGTCAACCCCGACGAGTTCTACGTCTACAAGCCGACGCTGCGCACCGGCAAGCCTGCGATCCTTCGCCGCCAACTGGGCTCCAAGCAGCAGCGCATGGTCTATTCCAGCCAGCCCGGCGAGCGCGTGCGCATCGAGGAAACCCCAGCCGCGCTGCGCTCTCGCTTCGCCATTGACGACGCCGATGTGCACGAACTGGCGCGTCAGGCGCTGACCATTGAGCAGCATTACGGTCGGCCGATGGACATCGAGTGGGCCAGGGACGGCGCCAGCGGCAAGGTCTACATCGTCCAAGCGCGCCCGGAAACAGTGAAGTCGCGCGCGCGGATGACGCAGATCGAGCGCTATTCGCTGAAAACCCGCGGCGAGGTACTGGCGGAGGGACGCGCCATCGGCCAGAAGATCGGTAGCGGCGTGGCTCGCGTGGTGCGCTCACTGGCCGACATGGCCAAGGTGCAACCGGGTGACGTGCTGGTGGCCGATATGACCGATCCCGACTGGGAGCCGGTGATGAAGCGCGCCTCCGCCATCGTCACCAACCGCGGCGGGCGCACCTGCCACGCAGCGATCATCGCCCGCGAGCTGGGCGTGCCCGCAGTGGTCGGCACCGGCCATGCGCTGGACATGATCCCTGACGGTAGCGAGGTCACAGTGTCCTGTGCCGAGGGCGACACAGGCACCATCTACCGCGGTTTGCTGGAATTCGAGCGTGTGGTGGCCGATCTGGCGCAGATGCCGCCGGCGCCTCTGAAGATCATGATGAACGTCGCCAACCCCGAGCGCGCCTTCGACTTCGCCATGCTGCCCCACGCTGGGGTCGGCTTGGCGCGACTCGAGATGATCATCGCCAGCCACATCGGCGTGCATCCCAAGGCACTGCTCGAATACGACCGTCAGGACGCCGAGACGCGGGCGAAGATCGACGCCCGCAGCGCCGGCTATGCCAGCCCAGTCGATTTCTATGTCGACCGGCTAGCCGAGGGCATCGCTACCATCACGGCCGCATTCGCGCCGCACCCGGTGATCGTGCGCCTGAGCGACTTCAAGTCCAACGAGTACGCCAACCTGATCGGCGGCGCGGGCTACGAACCACACGAGGAAAACCCGATGATTGGCTTCCGCGGCGCGAGCCGCTATGTCGATCCGGGCTTCGCCGACGCCTTCGCGCTGGAATGCCGCGCCATGCGCAAGGTGCGCGAAACGATGGGCCTCGCCAATGCCTGGGTGATGATCCCGTTCGTGCGCACGCCGGCCGAGGGCCGCAGGGTAATCGATGTGTTGGCGAACAACGGCCTGGAGCGCGGCAAGGACGGTCTCAAGATCATCATGATGTGCGAGGTCCCGTCGAACGCGATCCTCGCCGACCAGTTCCTGGATATTTTCGACGGCTTCTCGATCGGCTCTAACGATCTGACCCAGCTGACGCTCGGACTCGACCGCGATTCCGCCATCGTGGCGCCGTTGTTCGACGAGCGCGACCCTGCAGTCAAGTACCTGCTTGCGCTGGCGATTCGCGCCGCACGCGCCAAGGGCAAGTACGTCGGCATCTGCGGTCAGGGCCCGTCGGATCACCCCGATCTCGCCGACTGGCTGATGGATCAGGGCATCGAATCGATGTCGCTCAACCCCGACACCGTGGTCGATACTTGGCTGCGCCTGGCCAGGCGCACGCCCTGACAGACCGCGTGTCCGCATCGTCAGCGACGACGCGGACAGCTGGAATGCGCTCAGGGATGATCGTGATAGACAATCAGCGCGCCTGCGGCGGGATCGCATACGTAGGCCATTGCCTTGCCGTCGGTCGCGACGCAGTGCGCATGCGCTGCCGTCGGCACGGTTGCGACCGGCTTCAGCGTACCGTCCTTGAAGTCGAGCACAGTCATGGTGGCGCTGACCGCGCCGGGCGCATACACGTGATGCAGCATCGGGTTCCAGGCGATGATGTCGACGCCGGCGCCGACCTTTGCGCTGGCTTCGATCCTGCCGGCGTGATCGAGATCAAGCGCCACCACCCTACCCTCCTTGCAGCCGACGAACAGCGTGTGGTCGGCGGCATCCAGCGCCAGACCGCGACTGCCCTCGCAGCCGTTGGCCCAGCGCGCGGTGACGCGGGGATTCCTCAGCGCGATCGCGACCGTGTGACCCTTCCACTCGTTGCTGTAGGCCTGTCCACGCGCGGCGTCAATCACGAGCGACTCGGGACCGCCCGGCACACTGACCGCGCCGACACGCGTCAGCGCCGGGTGCGCGCCCGCGGTCACCGCGAAGCGCTCGATCTGCTTCTGGTGCGGCTCGCTGACCCACACCTGATGCAGCG
>JAJYDI010000105.1 GCA_021777635.1 Pseudomonadota bacterium | reverse complement strand
GCGGGACCGCGCCGATCGGCGTCGCCGTGACTTGCGGCGCGATCAGCACGAGCTTGTCGCCGACGTTCACCCCCAGAGCCAATGCCAGATCGCGGCCTAAGGCGATGTTCCAGCTACCTGGCGTCAACCGGCCTAGCGAGCCCTGCACAACCTTGCCGGCGATGTCAGAGACGCGCGCCTCGTCGGCGGGCAGGATGCCGCGCACCACCGCGCCTTGGCTGCGCTGGCCGTCGAGCAGGGCAAAGTTGTCGACGTAGGGTGCCGCGGCGATCACGTGCGGCGTCTGCTCGGCCAGCCGGACTGCTCGCGGCCAGTCGCGGATGGATCCGTCGATACCGCTGACGGTGGCCTCCGCGGTCATGCCGAGGATGCGCGATTTGAGCTCGTGGTCGAAGCCGTTCATCACCGAGATCACCGCGATCAGCGCGGTTACGCCGATTGCGATACCCATCATCGACACCAGCGAGATGAACGAGATGAAGTGATTGCGACGCTTGGCCCGCGTGTAGCGCAGACCGATGAACAGGCTCAGGGGTCGAAACATGGTAAGGCGGCCGACGAGGATGCGGGGCTTGGACCGCAGGGCCGCGGCAGAGTGCCCGAAGGGTGATGACGCGGCAAGCGGCGGGCGACCTCAGCGGGCGCCGGACGGCACCGACAGACGCATGCGCAGACGCCGGCGGCGATCGGCATCCATCTGCTCGGGCCACAGACGCACGCGTAGCCGGAGATCGCGCAAGGTCAGCGCCAGCACGGTCAGCGGGCCTGAGCGGCGGCCGCTGACCGTCGCCTCGGCCTCGCTGCCAAGGTCAGTGCAGGCAGGTGGATCAGCGCGTGCGGCGAGGGTTCCAGCTTAAAGTTGATGTCGGGCACGGATCGCATTGATGATCATCTGCCAGTCGGCGCGCGGGGCAGGCATCCGCGCCATCAGCCAGTCCCAGAGATCCGGATCCTGCTGCTCGAGCAGGCTTTCGAAGGCCGCCCGATCGGCTGCGTCGGCCGTGGCGAAATCCTCCCGCAACCAGCCCCCGAGCAGAGTGTCCAGTTCGCGCGTGCCGCGACGACAGCGCCAAATGAGGCGTTTATGGCGGGGATCCATGGAGCGGGAGTGGGAAGCAGGAAAGACAGGCTGTAGATCTTTCACGCCGAGAATCGGGCGTGCCCGAGATTTTTTTGTGTGCGCGGCGGTTTTTGCTTCTTTTCAGGAAGGTGCTGCCGGAGCCGCGCCAGCGTGACGCCTTGTGCCCTGCTTCCCACTCTCTGCCGGCTCATGCCATCCGCCGCTCGACGATCAGCTTCTTGATCTCGGCAATTGCCTTGGCCGGGTTGAGGCCCTTCGGGCAGGTGCGTGTGCAATTCATGATGGTGTGGCAGCGATACAGACGGAACGGATCCTCGAGTTCATCCAGACGGGCACCGGTGTCCTCATCGCGGCTGTCGACGATCCAGCGGTAGGCCTGCAGCAGGACCGCCGGGCCGAGATAGCGGTCGCCGTTCCACCAGTAACTCGGGCACGAGGTCGAGCAGCAGGCGCACAGGATGCATTCGTAGAGGCCGTCAAGCTGCTTGCGCTCCTCGGGCGATTGCAGGCGCTCGCAGTCGGATGGCGCCGGGCTCTGGGTACGGATCCACGGACGGATCGAGGCATGCTGCGCGTAGAACCGGGACAGGTCCGGCACCAGATCCTTGACTACCGGCATGTGCGGCAGCGGGTAGATCGGGATCTCGCCTCGGCTGCAGTCGTCCACCGCATGCGTGCAGGCGAGCGTGTTGGCGCCATCGATGTTCATCGCGCACGAGCCGCAGATGCCCTCGCGGCAGGAGCGCCGCAGGGTCAGGGTCGAGTCGATCTCGTTCTTGATCTTCAGCAGGACGTCGAGAACCATCGGGCAATTGGAGACGTCCACCTCGTAGGTGTCGACGCGCGGGTTCCGGTCGTCGTCCGGGCTCCAGCGGTAGATGCGGAATGTGCGCAGCTTCTTCGCGCCTGCCGCGGCCGGATAGTGCTTGCCGGGCTGGACCTTGGAGTTCCTGGGCAGGGTGAATTCAGCCATGGTGCTGTCGTCGCCTCGATGAAAGGAGTTCCTGAGCCGCTACCGCGCGGGCCCTCGTGAAGCTGTCTCGACCCGGCATCTGCGGAGGTTTCGCGCCTCGCCAGGCCTGCGGTCGTGCCGCGGTCTCCGCGCCGGATCGGTGCTCTGACCGGGCTCCGAATCCCCGGACCCGGCTCTCAATACACCCGCTTCTTCGGCGGAATCACCTCGACATCCGAGGTCTGGGTATACATGTGCACCGGGCGGAAGTCGAAGCGGCTCTTGCCTTGGGCATCCACCCAGACCAAGGTGTGCTTCTGCCACCGGGCATCATCGCGCTCGGGGAAATCCTCGCGCGCATGCGCGCCGCGGCTCTCGGTGCGCTGTTCGGCGGAATCGATTGTGGCCACCGCCTGATCAAGCAGGTTGGTCAGTTCCAGCGTCTCGACCAAGTCCGAGTTCCAAACCAGCGACCGGTCGCTGACGCGCACGTCGGCCAGCGAGGCATGCACCGCCGCCATCTTCTTGCAGCCATCGCGCAGCGTCTCGCCGGTGCGGAACACGGCGGCGTCGTTCTGCATCGTTCGCTGCATGTTGGTACGGATCTGCGCGGTCGGAGTGCCCCCATTGGCGTGGCGCAGGCCGTCGAAACGCGCCAGCGCCGGATCGAGCACGCTCGCCGGCAGGTCCTTGTGACTGGCACCGGGCGTGATGATCCCGGCGCAGCGCAGCGCGGCAGCGCGACCGAACACGACCAAATCCAGAAGCGAGTTGGAACCCAGACGGTTGGCACCGTGCACCGAGACGCAGGCAGCCTCGCCGATCGAGAACAGGCCCGGCACCACGGCGTCGTTGTCGTCGCCTTTCTTCTGCACGACTTCGCCATGGTAGTTGGTCGGAATGCCGCCCATGTTGTAGTGCACCGTCGGCAGCACCGGGATCGGCTGCTTGCTGACGTCAACGGCTGCGAAGATGCGCGCGGTCTCGGCGATGCCCGGCAGGCGTTCGTGAATCACCTCGGCGCCGAGGTGCTGCAGGTTGAGGTGGATGTGGTCGTGCTGCTCGCCGACGCCGCGACCCTCGCGGATCTCAATGGTCATCGCGCGGCTGACGACGTCGCGCGAGGCCAGATCCTTGGCGTTGGGCGCATAGCGCTCCATGAAGCGCTCGCCCTTGCTGTTGGTGAGGAACCCGCCCTCGCCGCGCACGCCCTCGGTGATCAGGCAGCCGGCACCGTACACGCCGGTCGGATGGAATTGCACGAACTCCATGTCCTGCAGGGCCAGGCCTCCTCGCAGCACCATGCCGCCGCCGTCGCCGGTGCAAGTGTGCGCCGAGGTACAGGAAAAGTACGTGCGGCCGTAACCCCCGGTGGCAAGTACAACGGCGTGACCGCGGAACAGGTGCAGCGTGCCCTCGTTCATGTCCAGCGCGAGCACGCCAACGCAGGCGCCCTCGCTGTCGAAAATCAGGTCGAGCGCGAAGTATTCGATGAAGAAGCGCGCCTGGTTGTTCAGCGCCTGCTGGTACAGCGTGTGCAGGATTGCGTGGCCGGTGCGGTCGGCGGCGGCACAGGTGCGCTGCGCGGTGCCCTTGCCGTAATGCGTGGTCATGCCGCCGAAGGGGCGCTGGTAGATCTTGCCGTCCTCGGTGCGCGAGAACGGCACTCCGTAATGCTCCAACTCGATGATTGCCGGGATCGCCTCGCGGCACATGTACTCGATGGCGTCCTGGTCGCCCAGCCAGTCCGAGCCCTTGATGGTGTCGTAGAAGTGGAAGCGCCAGTCGTCCTCGCCCATGTTGCCCAGCGCTGCCGAGATGCCACCCTGGGCGGCCACGGTATGTGAGCGCGTCGGGAACACTTTGGTCAGGCAGGCGGTGGCGAGGCCCTTGGCGGCCATGCCCATCGTCGCGCGCAGGCCGGCACCGCCGGCGCCGACCACGACCACGTCGAACTTGTGCTGCTGAATCTTGTAGCTTTCCATCGGTCTCAGCTTCCCAGCGCGATGCGCAGCACCGCGAGCGCGCAAGCCAGCGCACCGAGCACCGCGAGAAATTTGATGGCGATCTGAAGTGTCAACGCAAACCAGCGGGTGTGGACGTAATCCTCGATCACCACCTGCAGGCCGAGCTGTGCGTGCCAGAACATCACCGCAGTGAAGGCGATCATCAGCAGTGCGTCCAGCGGCTGCGCCAGAGTCGCATGCGCGCTGGCGTAGCCGGCGCGCGACAGGCCGAGCGTCAGCACCAGGAACCAGGGTCCCAGCACCAGCAGGGCCAGCGCGGTTAGCCGCTGCCGCCACCAGTGGCCAGCGCCGCTCTGCGCCGAACCCAGTCCGCGCACGCGCGCCAGCGGAGTACGCATGCTTTCGCTCATGCCCCGCCTCCCGAAATCACCCAGGCCCAGACGAGGACGGTCAGCAACAGACTGCCGATCACGGCCAGCCAGCTGTTGCGCACGAAGGCGGCGACCGCATGTCCCAGACCGACGTCCTGCAGCAGATGCCGAACGCCGTTGAGCAGGTGATAAGCAAGCGCCCAGGTCCAGCCGAGCAGCAGAAGTCGGCCAGCTGGGCTGGCGCAAAAGGCGTCGAAGGCCGCGAATGGAGCCCGCCCGGCAGCGAGCGTCAACAGCCCCGCGACCACCAGCAGGCTGCCGGCGGCCAGCGCGAGGCCGGTGGCCCGATGCAGGATCGAGCTGACCATCTGGGCCTGCCAGCGGTAGATGCCGAGATGCGGGGAGAGCGGTCGACCCGTCGATGCCATGACAAACCATCCTTGCCTTGATGAAGGTGCTGCGAGCCTGTTTTCGCGACAAATCCCCACGCTGCAGGCGCGCATTCCGCATTCAAAAGTCGATGCAGCGGCCGTTCTTCTCCCAATCGCCATAGCGGGTAGGTTCGAGCGCCGGGCTCGGTTTGGGCGGAGGCGCGACCCAACCGCCATCCGCGACAGCTGCAGCCGCGTCGGGGCGTGCGGGCGAATCGGGCCGGGGGATCTTCTCGGACATAGGCAGTGCTGCGACGCAAGGGTAATACTTGCGCACCTTCCAACTCAATCGCCGCGATGCCTGCCGACCTGCCCGTTCCGTCCACGTGCCACGAGTGGGGCCTTCCCTCCGCCGCACAGACGTTGTGCATCGAAGGCGCCGACGTGCTTGCTTTTGCGCAGTCGCAATTCGCATCCGACCTGCGGCAACTCGCCACGGGCCACTGGCAATGGAGCACATGGTTGGACGCGCAGGGCCGCGTGCGCGCATTGATGCAGATGGCACGCCGTGACGAGCAGACGCTGATCGCGCTGGTGCGCGGCGGCAACGGCGAAACACTGGCACAGGACCTGCGGCGTTACGTCCTGCGCTCGCGCGTGCGGATCACGCCGGAGCATGTCTGGCTGCGCGCGCAGCCGTTGGTCTCCGGCAGAGACCGATCGGCAACCTGGGAAGCGGCATATCTGCGTCTGGATGCCGGCACCTACGCGCTGGATCTGCATGCCAGCGACCCCGGCTGCAACGACCAAGCCGATGGCCGCAACGCGGCTGCGCTGGCCGGAGTGCGTTCCGGCCATGCTTGGCTGCCCGACGCGGTGCTCTGCGACCTGATGCCATCGGCGCTGAGCTTGTTGAGGCTGCGGGCCGCGAGCCTCGGCAAAGGCTGCTATCCGGGCCAGGAAATGGTCGCGCGGCTGCACTATCGCGGGGTCCACAAGCGTCGCCTGGCACGCTTGCGACTGCCCGTGCCGCAGGCACCGGGTACCGTCGTGGAGGCGAACGGATCCACCGCCCTGCTACTCAACGGGGCCGCCGACGGGATCGAGTGGGAGGCGCTTGCGGTGCTTTCGGAATCAACTGCGTCCGTGGGAAAATCCATGAATTTCATTGTCCTAGAAGAGTTTTCTTCTTAAAATCCGCCCTCACGCCCAGCCGCACGCTGGCTGAACGGCGGGTCGGCGGCACTTGCCCCGGGCGGATTCGCCCCGTACCCTCCGCGCACTGTTTGAACGGTCCGCCGCCTCATGCGACGGGCCGGACGCATCGAACCGGAAGTCCGGGTCGTCGCGTCACTGGCCGGAAGGCCAGCCTCATCAGTTCGCTTCGGCGGACAGCGGCACAGGCGCTCGATCCTTGATCGCGCCGGCCGCCACCACCCCACCCGGACGCCGTGGCATCGCGTCTGCAGTCCTTGCGCACGATGCGCAGCCGGGTCCGTCACGCGGACCCGTCACCAGCGGCTCGAACGAGCGTGCCGCTCCCCCACCAGCGCAGCCGGTCCGGTGCGCATGAAGGAGGTACGACATGAAACTCGCCTGGTTGCTCTGGATGGCGTCCCTGATGCCGCCGCACGCGGCCAATCAGACCTGCCTCGCCACGACGGTGTATCTCGAGGCGCGCGGTGAGCCGACCATCGGCCAGATGGCGGTCGCGGAAGTGGCCATGCGCCGACGCGAAATGAAGCTGTGGGGCGATACCGTATGCGACGTGGTGACTGCACCCAGGCAGTTCGCAACCACGACCGTGCCCAGTTCCTATGCCCTCGACAATCTGCAGGCATGGAATCGCGCCTGGGCCATCGCCGGGCAGGCGTTGCAGAACTGGAAGCTGCCGCGTGGAGAGCGCACCGACGTGGTTCCGCACGCGGATCACTTCGTCAAGGCCGATTC
>JAJYDI010000104.1 GCA_021777635.1 Pseudomonadota bacterium | reverse complement strand
CGCCTCGAAGACTACGAGCGTTTACGCTCGATGGGGATGGTTCCGAGCATTTGACCTTCTTTATGCGATCAGTCACCACGTTTGATGGAGAAATTTAAATCAAAAGGAGGCAGCGTCTACTGGGCGCAGTGCGTTGCGTCTACAGCGGCAGCCGCATCAACGCGATGTGCAACGAGGGCCCGCCTGCGGCTGCGCTCAATCACGCGCCTCCAAAACTATTTGGTTACCGCGGTGCCGTGTAGCGCGCCAAATCCGCTTGATGGCTGGTTGCAATGTGGATGAGCGCTGCGACGCTGAACACAGCGAGCATCAGCACCGCCAGTCCGCGTGCGCGCAGGCGCTCCCGCGATTGGTACGCGTAGGCCATCGCCAACAGCGCCACCCAGGCCACACCGAAAGCCAATCCCCCAAGCACATCCGACAGCCAGTGCGCGCCGAGGTACAGGCGCGAGAATCCGATCAGGGCGACCAGCGAAACGGCCATGGCAGATCCCGCACGGCGCCACGCTGCAGGCGCGTGCCGCAGCAGCAAGTAGGTCAGGAAACCATACACCACCGTGCTCATCACCACGTGGCCACTTGGAAACGAGAACTGTGCGGCGCCCGCGTAGAGCAGTTGTGGGCGCGGCCTGTGCAAGGCCAGCTTGATCACTTCGGCCAGCAGCTCGGCAGTTCCCACTGCGGCGATCCAATACGCCGCGGTCAACCACAGACGTCGTGCGACGAACCAGGCCAAGGCGGTCACAATGACCGGCAGCAGCACCTGCGCATCGCCGATCTCGGTGATGGCGACCATCGCCCGATCGAGAGGTCTGGTGTGCAAGGCCTGCAGCATGCGAAACACTTCGACGTCGACGACCACCAGCGGATCGCGACTGATGACGTCCTCCATGACACCGAAAAACAGCCATGCACCGCCAACAACCAGCAGCGCGCCGACCAGCAAAAAAACCTTCGGACTGTCGGCACCGACCAGCCACTGCATGAGCTCGCCCCGCTCCCATCGGCGATTGGGCGCACGTCGCTGTGGCGTGGTCGCTGCAACCGCACGGCTCCAGTGCAGCGCGACGATCGCAGCGGTCGCGACCGCTGCGCACTCCAGCCACGCCTCGAGCGGAAGGACCTGCAGCGCGAAGAATGCACGCGACGAGGGCACGGCGATGGTCGCAACGAACAGCGCGACCATCGTCCCGACCAGCAGCGCGCGACGCAGGCTCGTGGGCGCAGCAGCCAGCGTCAGCACCCCAGTCGCCACCGCGAACAGCACCAGGGTCGCCGCGCTTCGCGCCTCGGCCAAGCCTGGGCCCCACTGGGCGTGCACCAGCGCGTAGGCGGCGAAGGAGGCGGCGGCGATGAACAGCCCGGCCGGCGCTGCGAAATGCAGCACCCGTTCGACGAAACCTGGGCGCAGCCGTTCCTCGTTGGGTTCCAGGGACTGCAGGAAGGCCGGCAGGCCGATGGTCAGCGCGTCGACCAGCGAAATATGCCTGGGCAGGAAGGGAAAAGCCACGCCGGCCAGCCCCACTGCCAGCGCCAGTAGCATCGCGTACACGCTCTTGGTCAGGAACAGCACGGCGATGCGTTCGATGTTGCCGACCACCCTGCGGCCTTCGGCCATCACCGCGGGCATGCTTGCGAAGCGGTTGTCCAGCAGCACGAGCTGCGCGACCGCGCGAGCTGCAGGAGTGCCTGCACCCATCGCGACCCCGACATCGGCGCGCTTGAGAGCCGGGATGTCGTTGACGCCGTCACCCACCATTGCCACCGCGTGCCCGGCCGACTGCAGCGCCGATACGATCACCTCTTTTTGCCGCGGCGAGGTGCGTCCAAAGACCATGCTGCTGCCAGCCCGTAGAGTCAACTCCTCCTCGGAAAGCGTCGATGCGTCGACGGCCTGGTCGGCACCAGCGATACCCAGTTCCCGCGCAACACCCGCGACCGTCGCCGGGTGATCTCCGGAGATCAGACGGACCGCAACCCCACGCGCGGCCAGATCGAGCAAGGTGGCTTTCGCGTCGGCGCGAACCTGTTCCGACAGTAGCACCAATGCGACGGGAGCCAGTTGCTCGGGTCGGTGTTCGGCAACGAGCGCGGTCATCGAGCGCGCCAGCAACAGTACGCGAAACCCGGAATTTGCCAGTTCACGCGCTCGCAGCAAGGCCGGCTGCGACCGATCTGCCAGCAGGATGTCGGGGGCGCCGAGCACCCAGGTCCCAAGGCCTTCGAGCGTGGCCCCGCTCCATTTTCGCGCAGACGAGAAGGCCACGGTCTGCCCTGCCGGCGGGCCGTCGGCCTGCGCAGGCCATGCCCGGGCGATGGCCTGCAGCGTGGCGTTCGGACGCGGCTCTGCGGCGACCAGCGCGGCCAGCGCACGTGTCGCATCGGGCTCCGCGCTGAGCGGTTCGAGACGCTCGACACGAAGCTCGCGCTCGGTCAGCGTGCCGGTCTTGTCCAGACAGATCACATCCACGCGCGCCAGCGCCTCGGTGGCGGCGAGATCCTGAACCAATACGCGGCGCCGCGCCAGGCGCACGGCTCCGACGGCCAGCGCCAGGCTGGTCAGCAGTACCAGGCCTTGCGGCACCATGGCGACAACGCCGGCCGCACCATAAAGCAGTGCTCCGCCGAGACGCATGCCGATGGCAAACTGGCTAAGAAACAGCAGCGTGGCGGTCGGCACGAGTGCCCACCCGACCACGCGCAGGATGCGATCCATGCCGGCGCGCAGTTCCGAGTGCGCGAGGTTGAAGCGTCGCGCTTCTTGGTCGAGGCGGTGGATCCACGCCGCCTCCCCGACCGCAGTGACTCTGCAACGTCCGTTTCCGGCGACCACCAGACTGCCCGAGCACAGCGCATCGCCCGGGCGCCGCTCCACGGGCTCGGACTCGCCGGTGAGCAAGGATTCGTCGACGTCCAGGCCCACGGCCGACAGGACGACCGCGTCCACCGAAATCTGGTCGCCCGCGGCCAGTTCAAGCACGTCGTCGAGCACCACGTCCTCGCCGCGCACCTCCACCACCCGCGCCTCGCGCACGACGCGCGGACGCGATGCGGCCTGCAGCGCCAAGCGCTCGAGGGTCCACTTAGCGCGCAGCTCCAGCGCGATGCCGATGAGCGCGTTGACCATGATCACCCCGCCGAACAGCGCGTCCTGCCAGGACCCGACGACCATCACGATCGCCCACAGCGCGCCCAGCAGAGCGTTGAATCGGGTGAACACGTGGGCCTGCAGGATCTGTCGCGCGGTGCGGCTGGTCGGCGCATGCACGCGGTTTACCTGACCGCGCGCCACGCGCTCGCGGACTTCGGCCTCGGTCAGTCCTTCGAGCGCCTCGGCTTGGCTTGGCGCGGTGGCCATGATTGTCAAGGTTGGAACTCCCGCGTTGCTGCTCGGGCATGCGCGCCACCGGCGGCGGCGCGAAGGCCAGAATCCCATTCTGCACCAGGGCGCCGGGACCCCGTACGCATCAAGGGCGCAACAGACCCCATGCGATGGGACGGGACAACGCCAGACGATACAGACGTTCTGCGTACCGGGTCACCGCTTGACCCGCACCACGCCACAGCGGTGCGATGAGCGCGCAACTTGCCGCGGCTACCACCAGCGATCCGCCCATGTCAAGAGGAAAATGCAGCCCGATGAATACCCGGGCCCAACCCACGAGCAGCCCGATGGCGATCGTCGCCAGCCCGACGAGTTTGCGGCCACCGAGCGCAAGCCCAAGCCCGACGCAGGTGAACAGCGTGAGATGGTCGCTGGGGAAGGATGCATCGGGCGGATGCATCGCCCATGTGTGACCAAGGCCCATGACGAATGGTCGCGGCTGCGGCCACAGCATGCCGATCACCTGGTTGGCCCCCAGGCCCAACATCGCCACCGCGAATGCCAGCAGTGCAGCGCCGCGCCGCGAGTTGCCCCCCATCAACCACATTGCGAAAAGCAGCACAGGCAGGCCGTAGATCAAGTCATTCGCGATCAGGATCGCCGCGTCAATGAGCCATCTCGGCGAACCAAGCGCAGCATTGACCTGCAGAAATATCGCATGGTTGAGTGTCTGGATCTCGTTCATCAAGATGATCTTCGAATACAGGCGCGGCGGGACTGAAGCCAACGCCGGGCTGCAAGTCCCCCGAAATGCGCAAACAGTCGGCGCAGCCGGTCGCGCTTCATCGCGCGCTTGCTGGCGCGAACACTCCGCGCCCGGTCAGCAATTGCAGCGCCACAGTCTGCAAGACAAGCTGCTGAGCATTGGCTTGCAGCGACAGACGCTGACCCAGCAAAGCCCGGCGCTGTGCCTGTGCCTGGGGTAGCGTGACATCACCTTGCCGCAGCGCCGCGTCGGTGGCCTGTGCCGCGGCATGCAGCGCCGGCAGCGCGGTGCGCAGCGTGGCCCGCTGGTGACGCAGCAGCCGGATGTCGGCCAGAAGCTGCTCGACTTCGGTGCGGGACTGGCGCAGCCGCAACGCGTAGCCGTCATAAAGCGCCTGGCGCGTGGCCGTCTGCACCGCGATGGCACCACGGCTGCCGTTGAATATCGGCAAGCTGAAGGTGATGCCGAAGCCGACGGTGTTGACGTCCGAGGTATCGCGAGCGCGCGAGATGCCGATCCCGACCGACGGGAACTGCAACAGCACTGCCTCGCGCAGCTTCTGCTCCTGGCTGTGGTAGCCGGCTTGCAAGGCCATCAAGTCTGGGCGGATCGCGCCCAGATGCTCGAGCGCTGCAGCGGCGCCGCATAGCGCCGCGGGGTCGAAGCGCGGCAGACCTGCCAGCTGCAATTGCGTACCCGGACGCAATCCGAGCAGCGCATTGAGTTCGGCGAGCTGGGCCTGGCGCTGCCGGGCGTCGGCGGCAAGCTGTTGCTGCAGGGTCTGCAGCTCGACCAGGTCGGCATCTGCCGTGGTGCGCGGCTCGATGCCGGCGGCCTGCTCGCTGCGGTCGCGGCGCAAGCGCTCGAAAACCGCGTCGCGCTGCGCGCGCAGCAGTGCAACGCGGTCGCGCAGTCCCACTACGGCGACGTAGTCCGCCTCGGCCGCCGCGGCCGTCTGCCATTCCTGCCAGAGAATCTGCAGATTGATCTGGCGCAGATGCGCCCTGCCCGCCGACACGGCTGCGCCGCGCGTGATCAGGCTGCTCACGCTCAGGTTCAGGCCGAGCTTGTAGCCCGTGGTCGTCGGGTTGCCGGAATGGCCCTGGGGAATCTCGCGCGACGCGGTGAACTGCGGGTCCGGCAGCAACCCTGCCTCAAAGGCCTGGGCGCGGGCCACGCCTGCCTGGTCGCGCGCGGCCTGTAGGGCCGGACTGTTGAGCACCGCCAGCGCGGCCACGGCCTGCATGGTCCACGGCGCGTCCAGGTCGATGCGCTGCGCAGCCAGCGCCGGCAGCGCGATGTCGCGCGCGTAGACGCGCAACTGTGATCTGTCGCTCCACGGCACCTGTGTCGGCAGCGGCTTCGGGCGGTAGCTCGCGCAGGCAAACAGCAAGCTGCACAGGGTCAGGGAGGTCGCGCCGCGCGCCAGGCGGCTGATGATCGATGTCCTCATGATGTTTGCCCCGCGGAGGCCTGGCGCAACAGCTGCTTGCGCCGCCAGTGCAGGTACAGTGCCGGGATCAGGTTGGTCGAGCGCAGCGCGCTCCACACCAGCCCGCCGAGGATCACCACCGCCAGCCCCTGCTCGGGAGCTGCGCCTGCGCCCAGGCCCAGCGCCGTGGGCAGCATACCCAGGATTGCGGTTACCGCGGTGAGCACAATGGGACGAAAGCGGACCTGAATCGCCTCGTGCACCGCCTCCTCAACGGGCATGCCGGCGTTCTCGTTGCTGCGGGCGCGGTCGAGCAGCACGATGGAGTGGCGCAGGCCGATCCCCACCAGGGTCAGAAAGCCGACCATGCCGGTAGCATTCAGGCCAACGCCGCTGAGCACCAGCGCCACCGTGCCGCCGGTCAGCGCCAGGGGGATCTCCAGCATCAGGATTCCCGGGATCAGCAGCCCGTCGAACTGCAACAGCAGGATGCCGACCAGGATCGCGAAGGCCGCCAGGGTCGCCAGCAGCAGGCCGATGGCTGCCCGCTCGAGCTCGGCGGCCAGACCGCCGAAGGCGATGCGGTAGCCGGCAGGCAATTGCAGCCCGGCCAGCGCGTGCCGCGCCGCCGCCTCGGTACTACCCAGCGGCCCGGTCGGCGTGGCCAGGATGTCCAGGGCGCGCGCTCCGGCGATGTGGCGGATCTGGTTTGGGGTTTGCACCAGCTGCAGGCTTGCAAGCTGGCCCAACGGGGTCCAACCGCCTGCCGTGCGGATCGGGAGCGCGGCGAGTTCGGCGACGGAGCGCTGCGGCGCGTCGGCCAGGCGCATGTAAAGGGCCAGCGGCACGTTGCCCTCGGGTACGCGGCTGAGGATCTTGCCGTCGATCAGCGGATCGAGTTGTGCGTAGAGAGCTGCGGGGGTCAGGCCGTGGACCGCGAGAGCTTGAGCTCGGGGCTCGATCTGCAGCTGTGTGACCGGGTAGCCGTCGTTGTTGAACACATTGGCCAGTGCCGGAATGCGGCGCAACCGCGCGGTGATCTGCTTAGCTATTGCGCGCAGCTCGGCAACCTTGGCGCCGAACACGTGGATTACGAATGGCTGCGGCAGCCCAGACAGGCTCTCGCCGACGCGCTCGACGGTTGGTGTGTCCACCGCGAGCTGCACGCCGGGAAGGTGCGACTCGCGCTGGATGCGCTGACCAATGGCGTCC
>JAJYDI010000103.1 GCA_021777635.1 Pseudomonadota bacterium | reverse complement strand
CGTCACCGTGATGTTCGATCCGCCGTTGGAGCTCGACGACGAGCTGAAGTAGAGCAGGCCGTCGAGCCCGGTCAGTTGCTGCTCGATCACCGAGGTCACGGTGTCCTCGACCACCTGGGCGCTGGCGCCCGGGTAGCTGGTGCTGATCACCACGCTGGGCGGCGCGATCTCGGGATAGGCCTCGACCGGCAGGCGGAAGATCGCGGCGATGCCCGACAGCATGATCAGGATCGCGATCACCCACGCGAAGATCGGGCGGTCAATGAAGAAACGCGGCATGGCGAGTCCTCAGCCCCGGGCCGGCTGGCCGGCGCCCGGCGTCGCGACGCGCGCGGGGGCGCCGGGCTTGACCTTCTGCACGCCGTCGACGATCACGCGCTGACCGTTGGCCAGGCCGCCGGTGATGATCCACGCACTGCCGTGCATGTCGCCAAGTTGCACCGGCTGCTGCTCGACGATGCTGTTGCGATTGAGCACGTACACGAAGGCCCCCTTGGGGTCGCGCAGCACTGCCGACTGCGGCAGCAGGAACACGTGATCGAGGGTGCCGACGTGCAGTCGCACGGTGACGAACAGCCCGGGCAGCAGGCTGCGCTCGGGATTGGGGATCAGCGCGCGCAGCTGCACGGCACCGGTTTGCGGATCCACCGCCATGTCGGAAAAGTCCAGCGTGCCGGAGTGCTTGTAGACGCGACCGTCGGGCAGCACCAGCTGGACCTCCGGGATACCTTCGGCGGTCGGCTTGAGCTGGCCTGCCGCCTGCGCGGCGCGCAGCTTCTCGACCTCGGCGTAGGGCTCGCTGAAATTGGCGTAGATCGGGTCGATGCGCTCGACCGTGGTCATCGGCGTGCCGGCGGTCGCGCTGACCAGCGCGCCGACGGTGACCAGGGCGATGCCGGCACGGCCGGCGATCGGAGACGTCACCGTGGCATAGGACAGATTCAGCCTTGCCGCCTCGACGTTGGCGGCGGCCTGCCGCACCGCGGCGGCGCTGCTGCGCGCGGTGGCCTCGGCGTCGTCGTAGGTCTGCCGCGCGATCAGCCCGCGCTGGACCAGGTCGACGTAGCGGCGGGCCGTTTGCGCCGCATTGGCGGCGGTCGCGCGCGCCTGCGCCAGCGCCGCGCGCTGCGCGTCCAGCGCCGCCTGCAGCGGTGCCGGGTCAATCCGGAACAGCACCTGCCCGGCCTTGACGTCGCTGCCCTCGGTGTAGTTCAGCTGCAGCACGTTGCCGGTCACGCGCGCGTTGACCTGCGCGGTCAGCGTCGGCGTCAGCCGGCCGACCAGATCGCGCGTCAGCGGCAGATTCACGGCATGCGCGGTGACCGCATCCACTTCCGGCGGCGGCGGCGTGAAGCTGGGCGCCTTGCTGCACGCCGCCACCAGCAGGATGCCGGCAGCGAGTAGGAGCGGGCGCGTGAGGGGGCGGATCATGGGGCGGCTCCAGGGGCGAGCAAGGCGGTGGGCGGCGATCGGGCGGGGCATGCGGCGACTTGCGCGCGGGTGACCCGCGAGGCGTGGGCAGGCCATCGGCGTTGGCCTCGCAAAGCGGGCCGACGCACCGGATGAACTGTTGCCGTCCTTCAAGTACACCGTCGAGTTTAGTTATTTGTGCGAGCCGCGGTCAAGCGTGACGCGGGCCAACTGGATGCAGTGGCCGTCTGCGCCGTTTTGTGCTTGCGAGCGTCTGCGCGGCATGTCGCGAAGACGCCTGAACCGTGGCGGAAAGCGGTTGCCCCCGGTTTCACCCGGCGTGGATCAGGGTGCGACCGAAGCGATATGCTTGTGCGATTTCTTCATTCGCAACTGGACTCCCCATGCCATCGAACCACGCGCTCCAGGCAGCCACACCGACTTCGCGGTTGATTGAAGAGGTCATCGCCCGCCTGCCCGGAACCCGCAGCGCCGAGGCGCATGTGCTGGTGCCGGCCCTGCTGGCACGCGCGCCAGCCGAAGAGCTGGCACTGCGCGATGCCGCCGACTGGGCCGCGTTGACGCTGGATCTGCTCGACTTCCTGCGCGTGCGCCGCAGCGGTCATGCCGTGGTGCGCGTCTTCGATCCCGTCCGCGCCAGGCATGGCTGGGAGAGCCCGTACACGGTGGTGCAGATCATCACCGACGACATGCCGTTCCTGGTCGATTCGGTCGGGATGGCGCTGCAGGCGGCCGGGCTGGAGATCCATGCCCTGCTGCACCCGGTGCTGGCGTGCCGGCGCGATGCCGGCGGGAATCTGCTGGCGCTGCGTGACGGCACGCCCGAGTCGCTGACCCATGTCGAGATGGATCGACTGACCGATGCCGCCGAGATCGCGCGCGTGACCAAGGCGCTCGAGAACGCGCTCGAGGACGTGCGTCTGGCGGTCAGCGACTGGCCGGCGATCCGGGCGCGCATGCTGACGGTCGCGGACGAGCTACCCGCGCGCAGCGGGCCGCTGTCGGCGCCGGATCGGGCCGAAGCGCAGGAATTCCTGCGCTGGGTCGCGGACGACCATTTCACCTTTCTCGGCTATCGCGAATACGAGGTCGCCGCCAAGGCCGGCGACGAGGTGCTGGATGCGCGGACCGGATCCGGGCTCGGCATCCTGCGCAATCCCGAGCGGCGTCTCACGCCGCGTTCGCTGAAATCGCTGGTCGCCAACAGCCTGCCGCAGTCGGGCGCGGTGGACGCGATCATCCTGACCAAGACCAACGCCCGCGCGACCGTGCACCGCCCCGGCTACATGGACTACATCGGCGTGCTGCGCTTCGACGCCGCCGGCAAGCCGACGGCCGAACAGCGCTTCCTCGGACTGTTCACCTCCGGCGCCTACATGCGCCGGCCGCAGGACGTGCCGCTGGTGCGACGGAAGTTCGAGGCGGTGATGGAGCGCTCGGCGCTGCGTCGTGATTCGCATTCCGGCAAGGCGCTGCGGCACATTCTCGAGACCTTGCCGCGCGACGAGCTGTTCCAGTCCAGCGAGGACGAGTTGTACGCCATCGCCACCGGCATCCTCGAACTGGGCGAGCGCGCCCGCACGCGGCTGTTCGTGCGCGCCGACCGCTACGGACGGTTCTATTCGTGCCTGGCGTTCATGCCGCGCGAGCGCTTCACCGCCGGCGTGCGCGAAAAGATCGAGCAGATGCTGCGCGTGGCGCTCGATGGCGAGCAGGTGGACGCCACGGTACTGCTGGACGAATCGGCGCTGGCGCGGCTGCACGTGGTCGTGCGGCTGCGCGCCGGCGCCCGCCCGCAGCTGGACACGGACGCGCTCGAGTCGCGCCTGACCGAGCTGGTGCGCAACTGGCAGGATGATCTGCGGGAATGCCTGGTGCGGCGGTTCGGCGAGGAGCGCGGCCTGCGTCTGGCCGCGCGCTACGGGCGCGCGCTGCCGGCCGGCTACATCGAGGAGGTCACGCCCGAGATCGCCGCCGCCGACGTCGGGCATCTGGCCGCGCTGGCCGGGCCCGATGATCTGCGCATGTCGCTGTACCGCGCGCCGCGCGGCGGTGGCCTGCGCTTCAAGCTGATTCACTACGGCGCGCCGGTCGCGTTGTCACTGGCGCTGCCGCTGCTGGAGAACATGGGCGTGCGCATGCTCGCCGAGCACGTCTACCCGCTGTCGCTGCAGGGATCCGAGCTGACCATCCACGACTTCGAGCTGGAAGCGCCGCCGGTGCTGGCCTTCGAGCTCGGCGAGCTGGCCGATGGCTTCGAGCGTGCCTTCGCGGCGGTCTATCGCGGCCAGGCCGAGAGCGACACCTTCAACCGGCTGGTGCTGACCGCGCGGCTCGACTGGCGCCAGGTCGCGCTGTTGCGCGGCTACTGCAAGTATCTGCTGCAGGTCGGCGTGCCGTTCTCGCAGGCGTACATGGAGGAAACCCTCAACCGCTATCCGCTGATCGCCGGCCTGCTGGTCGAGCTGTTCCTGGCGAAGTTCGATCCACGGCGCGAGGCGCTGCCTGCGGCCGAGCTGGAGGCCGCGCGCGCGCGCCTGACCGCCGAGCTCGACGCGCTGCTGCCGGGTGACGTCGCGCGCGCGCATCCGCAGCTGGCGGCGGATCTGGTGGATGCGCTGGGCGCGCCGCGCGCCGCGCAGATCGAGGCGGTGATCGCCACCCTCAAGGTGCTGTTCGACGGGGTCGCCAGCCTCGACGAAGACCGCATCCTGCGCAGCTTCATGGGCGTGATCCGCGCCACCCTGCGCACCGGGTTCTTCCAGACCCGCGACGGCCGCCTGCGCGATTACATCGCCTGCAAGTTCGATAGCGCGCAGGTACCCGAGTTGCCCAAGCCGCGGCCCTATCGCGAAATCTTCGTCTACAGCCCGCGTGTCGAGGGCGTGCATCTGCGCTTCGGCCCGGTGGCGCGCGGCGGTCTGCGCTGGTCGGACCGGCGCGAGGATTTCCGTACCGAGGTGCTGGGCCTGGTCAAGGCGCAGATGGTCAAGAACACGGTGATCGTGCCGGTCGGTTCCAAGGGCGGCTTCTTCGTCAAGCGCCCGCCCGTCGGCGGCGATCGCGAGGCGCAGCTGGCCGAGGGCATCGCCTGCTATCGCCTGTTCATCAACGGCCTGCTCGATCTCACCGACAACCTCGTCGATGGCCGTGTCGTGCCGCCGGCCGACGTGGTGCGCCACGACGGCGACGATCCCTATCTGGTGGTCGCCGCCGACAAGGGCACCGCGACGTTTTCCGACATCGCCAACGGCATCGCGCTGGAGCACGGCTACTGGCTGGGCGATGCCTTCGCTTCGGGCGGCTCGCACGGCTATGACCACAAGGGTATGGCGATCACCGCGCGCGGCGGCTGGGAATCGGTGAAACGCCACTTTCGCGCGCTCGGACGCGATTGCCAGAACGAGGCCTTCAGCTGCGTCGCCATCGGCGACATGTCCGGCGACGTGTTCGGCAACGGCATGCTGCTGTCGCGCCATACGCGCCTGCTCGCCGCGTTCGATCACCGTGACATCTTTCTCGATCCCGATCCCGATGTCGCGACTTCGTTCGCGGAGCGCGAACGGCTGTTCAAGCTGCCGCGCTCGTCGTGGCAGGACTATGACAAGGGCGCGATTTCCGCAGGCGGCGGCGTCTGGCCGCGCTCGGCCAAGAGCATCCCGGTCTCGCCGGCGGTGCGCGCCGCGCTGGGCATCGAGGAGGCGGTCGAGCAGATGAGCCCGGCCGAGCTGCTGCGCGCGATCCTGCGCGCGCCGGTCGACCTGCTCTGGAACGGCGGCATCGGCACCTACGTCAAGGCCGGCTCCGAAACCAACGCCGACGCCGGCGATCGCGCCAACAACGCCATCCGCCTCAACGGCAGCGAACTGCGCTGCCGGATCGTCGGCGAGGGCGGCAACCTCGGCCTGACCCAGCGCGGTCGCGTCGAGGCCGCCTTCAACGGCGTGCTGCTGAACACCGATTTCATCGACAACTCGGCCGGCGTCGACACTTCCGATCACGAGGTCAACATCAAGATCCTGCTCAACGACGCCGTGCAGCGCGGCGAGCTGAGCTTCGATGACCGCAATCACCTGCTGGCCTCGATGACCGACGAGGTGGCGCGGCTGGTGCTGTGGGACAACTATCGCCAGAACCAGGCGATCAGCCTGATGGAGCGCATGGCGGTCAAGCGGCTGGGTTCGATGGCGCACCTGATCCGCACGCTGGAAGCCGAGGGCGTGCTCGACCGCGCGATCGAGTTCCTGCCCGGCGACGCCGAGCTGGCCGAACGCAAGGCGCGCGGCCTGGGCCTGACGCGGCCCGAGCTGGCGATCCTGCTGTCCTACGACAAGATCAAGATCTACCAGCAGCTGCTCGATTCCGACGTGCCCGAGGATCCGTACCTGTCGAGGGAACTGGTGCGCTATTTCCCGGAGCCGCTGCACGAGCCCTACGCCGGGCACATGCAGCGCCACCGGCTGAAGCGCGAGATCATCGCCACCGCGGTGACCAACACCCTGGTCAACCGCATGGGCGCCAGCTTCATGCTGCGCATGCAGGAGGACACCGGCCAGAGCCCCGCCGCCGTCGCCAAGGCCTTCACCATCGCCCGCGAAGTGCTGGACGCGCGCGCGCTGTGGGCCGAGATCGAGGCCCTGGACGGCAAAGTCAGCGATGCCGCGCAGATCGAGGCGGTACTGGCGGTGTGGGAACTGCTGCGCGGCCTGACCCGCTGGCTGCTGGGCCGGCCGGCCACCGGGCTCGACATCGCCGCACACGTCGAGCGCTATGCGCCCGGCGTGCAGCGCCTGCGTGCCGCGCTGCCACGGATCCTGCCGGAGGCCGCGCGAACCGCGTTCGTCGCGGCCGGCGAGCGCTGGGTCGCGCAGGGGTTGCCCGCCACGCTGGCGCAGGCGCTGGCGGGGTTGCCCGATCTGGCCATGGCGCTGGACGTGGTCGAGGTCGCCAGCAGCAGCCGGCATGACGTCGAGGAGGTCGGCGCGGTGTTCTATCAAATGGGTGCCGCGCTCGATCTCGACTGGCTGCGGGCGCGCATCGAGGAACTGCCGGTGGAAAGTCGCTGGCATGCGCAAGCACGCGGTTCGCTGCGCGACGAACTGGCCGCGCAGCACCGGACGCTGGCGATGCAGGTGATCGCGTCGGCGCGCATGGGTGATGCGACGCCGGTACAGACCTGGCTGGGCCGCGACGACGCGCAGCTCAAATACACGCTGGGCATGCTGGCCGAGATCCGCGGCCAGAGCATGGACTATCCGATCGCCTCGGTGGCGCTGCGCCGGCTGGCGCAGTTGGCCCACGCCGGCTAAGCGCCGCGCACGCGCGGATCGCCGACAGGCATCTCCGACCGGGTCATGCGACCCGGCCGGGGCGCTGCCCGGCTCAGCGCGGACCGGGCATCCGGCCGTTGCGATTGCCACTCTGACTGCGCGGCCGCCGCGCATGGTGCTGCGGCGCGCGCGCGTTGTCGCTAGCCGGGGTGGCGCCGCGACGCGGTGCATC
>JAJYDI010000102.1 GCA_021777635.1 Pseudomonadota bacterium | reverse complement strand
GCCGCCAGGCCCACCGCTCGAACACGTTGTCGAACAGCGGCTCGGGGAAACCCTGCCCCCACGGGCCGCCGTCGCGCAGCGCGCGCGCCAGTTCGAGGCTGAACTCGCCGTCTTGCAATGCGCCGTCGGTCCACAGCACGGGCTGCAGCGCCTCGTCGCTCAGCAGGCCGCGCGCCACGGCATCGAAGGCGTGCGCGAAGCGCGCGAAATCGGCTGCGCGCAGGCTCAGGCCGGCCGCCATCGCGTGACCGCCGAAGCGCCGGATCAGGCCGGGATGGCGCGCGTCCACCGTCGCCAGCGCGTCGCGCACGTGGAAGCCGGGAATCGAGCGCGCCGAGCCGCGCAGCTCGTCGCTGCCGTCGCCGGCCGGTGCGAACGCGACCACCGGGCGGTGTAGCGACTCCTTGAGCTTCGATGCCACCAGGCCGACCACGCCGGCGTGCCAGGCCGGATCGAACAGGGCGACCCCGACGACCGAAGGAGGTCCCTGGGGGACGACCGCAGGAAGTCCTCCAAGGGTGACCGATGGCAGTCCATCCGGGACGCCCGCAACGCCGTCCCCGATCATGGCGACCGCCGTCATCACCTCGGCGTCCGCCACCATGGCGGCCTGCACCTCGCGACGCTCGGCGTTGATCGCGTGCAGGTGCGCGGCCTGCTCGCGCGCGACGCCGGGATCGTCACCGAGCAGGCATTCGATGCCAAGGCGCATGTCTTCCATGCGCCCGGCGGCATTGATGCGCGGCGCCAGCGCGAAGCCGAGGTCGGTCGCGGTCAGCGTCGCCGCGCGGCGTCCGGCGACGTCGATCAGCGCGCCGATGCCGGCGCAGGCCCGTCCGCCGCGGATCCGTCGCAGGCCGGCCTCGACCAGCACCCGATTGTTGTAGTCCAGCGGCACCAGGTCGGCGACCGTGCCCAGCGCCACCCGGTCGAGCAGTTCGGTCAGATCGGGCTCACCCTGCCCCGCCCACGCGCCGCGCTGGCGCAACGCGGCGCGCAGCGCCAGCAGCAGGTAGAACATCACGCCGACGCCAGCCAGCGCCTTGCTGGGAAAGGCATCGCCCGGCAGGTTCGGGTTGACGATCGCGTCGGCGACGGGGAGCGTCGGTCCGGGCAGGTGGTGATCGGTGACGATCACGCGCGCGCCACCCGCGCGCGCCGCAATGATGCCGGCGTGGCTGGCGATGCCGTTGTCGACGGTGACGATCAGGTCCGGCAGCGGCGCCAGGCTGGCGACCAGCGCCGGAGTCAAGCCGTAACCGTGCACCCTGCGATGCGGCACCGCGTAGCGCACGCGGCGCGCGCCCAGCAGGCGCAGGCCGCGCACGCCGACGGCGACGCCGGTGGCGCCGTCGCAGTCGTAGTCGCCGGCGATCAGGATGTCGGCGTCTGCCGCGATGGCGTCGGCCAGCAGCGCCACCGCCGCATCGATTCCGCCCAGCGCCTGCGGCGGCAGCAGACGAGCCAGGCGGTGTTCGACGGCGGCCGCGTCGGTGATGCCGCGCGCGGCATAGACGCGCTGCAAGGCCGCAGGCACGCCGACCGGCCACGCCGTCGTCGGCGGCGGCAGCGGCAGCGGACGCCGTCGCAGGGTCAGTGTCGGCATCAGGACGCGCGCCGCCAGAAACGCCAGCGGTGCCAGTGCCGCACGCGCGCACGGGAGCCATCGTCGGACGCGAGGTCGATCGTGTCGATGCGGCCGCGCCGCAGCGCGTCCTCGCCGGCGGCCAGCGCGGTCGCGATGCGGGTCGCTTCGACCGTCGCGAGATCCAGCAGACCGTGCGCATCGCGCGGCAGCTCCAGCAAAGCGCTCACATCGGGTACCCGCAGGACGCCGGCGCGGCGCGCCAGCGCCCGCAGCAGCGGATCCTCGCTGACGACATGCGTCCGCGTGCTGCGCACCCAGTCCGGAAGCACTCCGCCGCCCCACAGCCAGATGCAGTTGACGGTCGCGCGGCCCGCCGCGCGCCGCTGCGCGTTGCGTGGATGCTGATGCAGGATCACCTGCGCCTCGTTGAACAGGGCGCGCCAGCGGCGCCCATCGGGGCCTGCGGGCAGGTGCGCCAGCAGGTCGGCACCGAGCACTGCGGCGGGCGGATCGAAGTCCGGCACCGGCGTGCCCCGCTGCAGGCGCAGGTGCCAGCGCGCCGGCTCGGTCAGCTCCAGCAGCAGGCCCTGATCGCCGAACAGCGGACGCAGCGGCGCCGCCAGTTCGGCCGCCTCGCCGGCATCGAGATCGAGACTGCCGCAGGCGAGCATGCGCGCGCCGGCCAGGTCCGGCTGCACATGCGCGGGATCGGCGCACAGCCAGGGGGTATCGCCGGCATCGCCGGCCAGTGCCTCGCGCGTCAACGCGGCGGCGGGCAGCGCCTGGTCCGGCCATTCGAACGCAGCGCGCAAGACGGACTCGCGGCCCGGCATGGCCGCGGGCAGGCGATCACCGCGCCGCAGCCACTCGCGCAGCAGCGGATCGTCAGGGCAACGGCTCAGGACCGGGAGCAGCACATGCAGCGTGGCCATGCGGTCAGCCTAGCGGTCCCGAGGGCACGGTCAAGCCGACGCCGCCTCGATCTGTTCGTAGAGCTGCAGCCACTCGGCTTCGAGCAGGCCCTGCTCGCGGCGCAGCGCAGCGAGCGTCTGGCCGAGCTGCGCGGCCTCGCTGCCGTCCCCCGCATAGATCACGGGATCGGCCAGACGCTGTTCGTTGTGCTGGCACTCGGCGGCGATCGCGGCGAGACGCTGCTCGACGCGCTGCAGCTGCCGACGCAGCGGCTGCAGACGTTCGCGCTGCTCCGCGGCGTCGCGGCGACGCTCGCGCGGCGAGGTGGCGCCAGCGACCGGCGCTGGCTCGGCGTCGCGTGCCTGCGGCGTGGTCGCGACGGCATCCCGCCCGCGCAGCCAGCGCGCGTAGTCGTCGAGATCGCCATCGAAAGCGCTCACCGCGCCGTCGGCCACGCGCCAGAAACCGTCGCAGACCAGGCCCAGCAGATGGCGATCGTGGGAGACCAGCACCAGCGCGCCGGGAAAGTCGTTGAGCGCGTCGGCCAGCGCCTCGCGCATGTCGAGGTCGAGGTGATTGGTCGGCTCGTCGAGCAGCAGCAGGTTGGGCCGGGTCCAGGCGATCAGCGCCAGCGCCAGGCGTGCGCGCTCGCCGCCGGACAGCACGTCGACCGGCTCGAAAGCGCGATCGCCGGCGAAATCCCAGCGTCCCAGCCAGTCGCGCATCTCCTGCGCCGTCGCCTGCGGCGCCTGATCGCGCAGATGATCGAACGGGCTGGCGCCGGCGCGCAGGCTCTCGACCGTGTGCTGGGCGAAGTAGCCGATGCGCAGGTCCTTGTGCGCGATACGCTCGCCGGCCCGCGGCGGCAGCTCCCCGACCAGGGTCTTGACCAGGGTCGACTTGCCGGCGCCGTTGGCGCCCAGCAGGCCGATGCGATCGCCGGCCTGCAGCGCGAATCGCACCTGGCGCAGGACCGGCGTCTGCGCATAGCCGGCCTCCACCCCTGCAAGCTTGAGCAGGGACGTCGGCACCCTGGCCGGCTGCGGAAACTCGAAATGCAGCGTGCGCTCGGCGCGCACCGCCTCGGTACCGGCCAGCTTCTGCAGCCGCTTCATGCGCGATTGCGCCTGTTTGGCCTTGGTGGCCTTGGCCTTGAAGCGGTCGATGAAGGACTGCAGATGCGCGCGCTCGGCCTGTTCCTTGTCGTGCGTGATCTGCTGCAGGCGCAGCTGCTCGGCGCGCTGGCGCTCGAAAGCGGTGTAATCGCCGACATACAGCCGCGCCCTGCCCTGGTGCAGATGCAGGGTGTGCGAGATCACCCCGTCGAGAAAATCGCGGTCGTGCGAGATCACCAGCAGGGTGCCGGGGTAGCGCCGCAGCCATTCCTCCAGCCACAGCACGGCATCGAGGTCGAGGTGGTTGGTCGGCTCGTCCAGCAGCAGCAGGTCGGACGGTGCCATCAGCGCACGCGCCAGGTTCAGGCGCACCCGCCAGCCGCCGGAAAAGGTGGCCACCGCGCGCGTCTGGGTGTCCGCCGCGAAGCCGAGGCCATGCAGCAGCCGCGCGGCGCGAGCGCGGGCGTCGTAGCCGTGCAGCGTCTCGATGCGCAGGTGCGCCGCCACCAGCGCCGCGTCGTCGCCGCGCGCCTGCGCCGCGGCCTCCGCGGCCAGCGCCGCGGCGAGATCGACGTCGCCGCCCAGCACGTAGTCGATGGCGGCATCGGGTAGCGCCGGGGTTTCCTGCGCCACCGCGGCCAGGCGCAGGCCCGCGGGCAGATCGAGACTGCCGGCGTCGGCCTCGAGCCGGCCCTGGATCGCCGCGAACAGGCTCGACTTGCCGCTGCCGTTGCGGCCGACCACGCCGACCCGGCTGCCGTCATGCAGCACCGCGTCGACGCCCGACAGCAGCAGCCGGCCGCCCTGGCGCAAGGCGAAGTCGCGAAAGGCGATCACGCGTAGCGGACGCCGACGATCTCGTAGTTCTTCACGCCGTTGGGTGCACGGAACTCGAAGCTGTCGCCCTCGCTCTTGCCGATCAACGCGCGCGCGAACGGCGACGACACCGCGATTAGCCCCTGCTTGATGTCGGCCTCGAGGTCGCCGACGATCTGGTAGGTGACGCGGTCGCCGCTGGTCTCGTCCTCGAGTTCGACGGTGGCGCCGAACACGATCCGCGACCCGGCGCCCAGCCGCGAAATGTCGATCACCTCGGCATAGGACAGCGCCGCCTCGAGCTCCTTGATGCGGCCCTCGATGAAGCCCTGCTGGTCGCGGGCGGCGTGGTATTCGGCGTTCTCCTTGAGGTCGCCGTGCGCACGCGCCTCGGCGATGGCGTGGATCACGCGCGGGCGCTCGACGCCCTTGAGACGCTCGAGTTCGGCGCGCAGGCGTTCGGCGCCGCGCTGGGTCAACGGGGCTCGCTTCATGCGTTCAGCTCCTGGTGCAGTTCCTGCAGCGCGTGGACGGCGCCGCCTTCGCGATAGTCCAGCGAATGCAGCAGCGCGCGCGCGCCGGAAATGGTGGTCGAGTAGGTGACGCGCTGCTGCAGCGCGTCGCGGCGGATCGAGAACGAGTCGGCGATCGCCTGCTTGCCCTCGGTGGTGTTGACGATGAACACGATCTCGCCGTTCTTGATCAGATCGACGATGTGCGGCCGGCCCTCGATCACCTTGTTGATGCGCTCGCAGGCGACGCCATGCTGGTCGAGATAACGCTGGGTACCGTCGGTCGCGACCAGGCTGAAACCGCGCCGCAGCAGCTCGATCGCCACCGGCAGCAGGCGCTCCTTGTCGGCGTCGCGCACCGACAGGAAGGCCTTGCCCACCGGCGGCGCCTTGATCCCGGCCGCCTCGTGCGCGCGCGCGAACGCGGCGCCGAAGCTGCGGCCCACGCCCATCACCTCGCCGGTCGAGCGCATCTCGGGGCCGAGGATCGGATCGACGTTCTGGAACTTGAGGAACGGAAAGATCGCTTCCTTGACCGAGTAGTAGGCCGGGATCACCTCGCGCACGGCGCCCTGCGCGGCCAGCGACTGGCCGACCATGCAGCGCGCGGCGATCTTGGCCAGCGGCACGCCGGTCGCCTTGGACACGAACGGCACCGTGCGCGAGGCACGCGGATTGACCTCGAGGATGAACACCGTCTCGCCCTGGATCGCGAACTGCGTGTTCATCAGGCCGCAGACCTTGAGCTCGCGCGCCATCAGCGTCACCTGGCGGCGCAGCTCGTCCTGCAATGCTGCCGACAGCGAATACGGCGGCAGCGAGCACGACGAGTCGCCGGAGTGCACGCCGGCCTCCTCGATGTGCTCCATCACGCCGCCGACCAGCACGGCGCCGTCGGCGTCGGCGATCACGTCGACGTCGACCTCGACGGCGTGGTCGAGGAAGCGGTCGAGCAGCACCGGCGAATCGTTCGACACCTTGACCGCCTCGCGCACGTAGCGCGCCAGATCGGCGTCGTCGTAGACCACCTCCATCGCGCGCCCGCCCAGCACGTAGCTGGGCCGCACCACCAGCGGATAGCCGATCTCGCGTGCCAGCGCCAGCGCCTCGTCGGCGTTGCGCGCGGTGCGGTTGGCGGGCTGGTTGAGGCCGAGCTTCGCAACCATCTGCTGGAATCGCTCGCGGTCCTCGGCCAGATCGATCGAGTCGGGGCTGGTGCCGATGATCGGCACGCCGGCGGCCTCCAGTGCGCGCGCCAGCTTCAGCGGCGTCTGCCCGCCGTACTGCACGATCACGCCCTTGGGCTTTTCCAGATCGACGATCTCGAGCACGTCCTCCAGGGTCAGCGGCTCGAAGTACAGGCGGTCGGAGGTGTCGTAGTCGGTGGACACCGTCTCCGGGTTGCAGTTGACCATGATGGTCTCGAAGCCATCCTCGCGCAGCGCCAGCGCCGCGTGCACGCAGCAGTAGTCGAACTCGATGCCCTGGCCGATGCGGTTGGGGCCGCCGCCGAGCACGATGATCTTGTCGCGCGCGGTCGGGTTGGCCTCGCACGCTTCCTCGTAGGTCGAGTAGAGGTAGGCGGTGGCGGTGGCGAACTCGGCGGCGCAGGAATCGACCCGCTTGTACACCGGACGCACGCCGAACGCGCGACGCAGATGGCGCAACGCGGCCTCGTCGGTGCCGGCCAGCTCGGCCAGACGCGCGTCGGAGAAGCCCATGCGCTTGAGTTCGCGCAGGCGCGCCGCATCCAGCGCCGGCAGACCCTGCATGCGCACGGTCTTCTCTTCGCTGACGAGGTCCTCGATCGCGGCCAGGAACCAGCGGTCGATGTGGGTCAGCGCGTAGACCTCCTCCAGCGTCAGACCGGCGCGAAAGGCATCGGCGACGTAGAACACGCGCTCGGGGCCCGGCTCGCGCAACTCGCGCTTGAGGCGCACGCGGCCCTCGTCGCTGGCCAGGTCGAGCCCGGTCGGATTGAGGCCGGTCTTGCCGGTCTCCAGTCCGCGCAGCGCCTTCTGCAGCGACTCGTGCATGTTGCGGCCGATCGCCATCACCTCG
>JAJYDI010000003.1 GCA_021777635.1 Pseudomonadota bacterium | reverse complement strand
TCGACTATGTGATCTGCGACTCGCCGGCCGGCATCGAGAAGGGCGCGCATCTGGCGATGTACTTCGCCGATCGCGCGGTGGTGGTGGTCAATCCCGAAGTGTCCAGCGTGCGCGATTCCGACCGCATTCTTGGCCTGCTGGCGAGCAAGACCCGTCGCAGCGAGCGCGGCGAGGGCGGCGTGCCGGGGCATCTTCTGCTGACGCGATACCACCCGGCGCGCGTGGAAGCCGGCGAAATGCTCAGCCTGCAGGACGTCGAGGAGTTGCTCGGCATCCCGGTGGTCGGCGTGATCCCGGAATCCGATGGCGTCCTCACCGCTTCCAACACCGGCGTGCCGGTGATCCTCGACGAGTCCTCCAACGCCGGCCAGGCATACACGGACACGGTGGCGCGACTGCTGGGCGAAGCGCGGCCGATCCGCTTCCTGGACGCGCCGAAGAAGGGATTCCTCAAGCGCGTGTTCGGAGGCTGACGCCACCATGGGTATCCTCGATTTTCTGCGCAACCGCCGCGAACCGCCCGCAGCCATGGCCAAGGAGCGCCTGCGCATCATCGTCGCGCAGGCGCGAGCCCATCGTGGCAGCCCCGACTACCTGCCGCTGCTGCGCAACGATCTGCTTGCGGTGATCCGCAAGTACGTCCACGTCGATCTCGATGCCATCGACATCCACCTTGAACGCGACGGCGAGCATGACGTGCTCGAGCTGTCGGTGGCCCTGCCCGAGGGCAAGGGCGGAGAGTAGGAAGCGTCCCGGGGACAACAAGAAGCATCTGCTGCCGGAGTGCAACGCCGATTCATTGCAGTATCCGCATACCAAATGCCCTCCGCACCGCCCGCCGCCGATGTTCTGCGCCTCGCCGACATCGGCCTTGCCGACGCGACCGCCCTGCTTGCGCGCCACGGCCTCGAACTGATCCCTGCGCCCGACGGTGCACCGATCCCCGGCAGCTACTGGGGCGACGACGAGGCAGGGGTGATCGGCCACCGCGTGCATGCGCGCATGGACACACCAGTGCACTCGCTGCTGCACGAGGCCTGCCATCTGCTGGTGCTGCCACCGGACCGGCGTGCCGCGGTGCATACCGACGCCACCGACTCGATCGAGGAGGAGGACGCCACCTGCTATTTGCAGATCGTCCTCGCGGACGCGCTGCCTGGCGTCGGCCGCGAACGCCTGATGGCCGACATGGATGCCTGGGGCTATTCGTTCCGTCTGGGCTCGGCGCGCGCCTGGTTCGAGAGCGACGCCGCGGAAGCCCGTGCGCTGCTCGTCGCGCGCGGATTGTTGCCGGCCTGAGCCCGCGCCGCGGACCGGATCCGCACCTGCGTCCCGCGTGACGTCAGGGAAGTGGGCGCCGGCGCTTCCCGCCGGGTTTCGCCGCCTGATTCAGTCGCGACGAGGCGACATCGCTCTTCCACGGCGACCCGGCGCAGCGCGGCCGCGCGCTGATAGGCGCAGGACTGATGGATGGGTATTTCCGGGACACGCCACTAGACTGCCCCCATCGCGCCCACGAGGACCCGCCCATGCAGCGCTGGATCAAGCTACCCGACGGCCGCTCCATTGATGCCAATCGCATTGCCTATGTGGGCAAGGTGGAGAGTTACCCGCGTCTGGATGAGGAGGGCAACGATCTTGGCGCCGGCTACGTCGTCTCCATCGGCACCGACCTCCCCCGCGAGCAGCAGCTCTCCATCACCGGCACGCAGGCTGAGATCATGGCCCTGGTGCAGGCGCTGCTGGGCCCTGATGCCGGCTGAGTCCGGCCCGGCTTTCGGCTTGACGCACACCCGGGTGCATCGCCTACCCTAGGGTTGCACTAGGGAGATGGCATGCCTCCTGCCCGTCACGGGCAAACCGCCTTCCGGCTGATGATGCCTGCACCCCCGGTCACGGCGGGGCAGGCCCTGCGCGCGCGTGCGCCGGTCCACCTCGACCGCATCCAAGAGGAGGCTCCATGGGTCCGTCCGCATTCCTGTCCGTCGGCGTCGGCGCCGCGCTCGGTGCCTGGCTGCGCTGGGGGCTGGGCGTCTTGCTCAATCCGCTGTTTCCGACCGTGCCGCTGGGCACGCTGGCCGCCAATCTGAGCGGCGGCCTGCTGATGGGGCTGGCGATGGGCGCATTCGCTCATTACCAGGCGCTGTCGCCGGACATCCGACTGTTCATCACTACCGGCTTTCTCGGCGGCCTGACCACGTTTTCGACCTTTTCTGCCGAAGCCAGCACCCTGCTTCTGCGACAGCAGTACACCTGGTTCGCCGCCCACTTGCTGCTGCATGTCGCCGGCTCGCTGACGGCGACGCTCGCCGGCATCGCCTTGATCCGCGCGCTGCTGCGCGCTTGAATGGGAACGCCGCCATGAGTGCCACCCGCGAAATCATGCACACCGGCGTCTATCTGCGATTTTTCATGCACGCCAATGCCAAGCATCGCGGCATGCTGCTTTACGAGTGGATCCTCGAGCAAGCCAAGGGCGAAGGCCTCGCCGGCGGCTCGGTGTTCCGTGCCATCGCCGGTTTCGGGCGCCACGGCATCCTGCACGAGGAGAGCTTTTTCGAACTGGCCGGAGACCTGCCGCTGAAGGTCGAGTTCATCCTTGGCGAGGCCGAAACCGAACGCCTGCTGGCGATCTTGCGCGCGTCCGGCGCGGCGCTCGTCTACGCGCGCTCACCAGTCGCCTACGGTGTGCTGGAGGCCGCGCCACCCCACGAGTCCGGAGGCGCGAGGTGAGCGAGGACGGACTGCGCGCCCGCGCCGCCGAGTTGCTGATGCACGCAGGCATTCGCATCGGCGGGGAGGCGGCCACCGATCTGCGCGTGCACGACCCGCAGGTGTATGCACGCGTGTTCGCGCACGGCACGCTCGGCTTCGGCGAGGCCTACATGGATGGCGGCTGGGATGCCGACGACCTCGACGGATTCCTGTTCAAGGTCATCGGCGCGCATCTCGACGATCACCTGAAGACACTCGACACCCTGCTCGCGCACCTCAAGGCGCGCTTCATCAACCTGCAGCGCGGCGAACGTGCCTGGACGATCGGCAAGACCCATTACGACCTCGGCAACGATCTGTTCCGCGCAATGCTGGGCCGGCGCATGATCTACAGCTGCGGCTATTGGAAGGACGCCAACGATCTCGATGCCGCGCAGGAAGCCAAGCTGGATCTTATTTGCCGCAAGCTGCGCCTGCAGCCGGGTATGCGCGTGCTCGATATCGGCTGCGGCTGGGGCGAGGCGCTGAAGTTCGCCGCCGAACACCACGGCGTGAGAGGTGTCGGCATCACCGTGTCGCAGGAACAGGCCGAATTCGCGCGTGCGCTCTGCGCGGGCCTGCCGGTCGAGATCCGCCTGCAGGATTACCGCGCGATCGACGAACCGTTCGACGCAATCTTCTCGATCGGCATGTTCGAGCACGTCGGCGCCCGAAACTACCGCGCCTACTTCGAGACGGTGCGGCGCTGCCTGCGCGCCGACGGCCTCAGCTTGCTGCATACCATCGGCAGCAACGAGGAACCCAGCCGCCCAGACCCGTGGATCGAGAGGTACATTTTCCCGAACTCCATGGTGCCCGCCGCCAGCCAGCTGGCGACGGCCCTGGAGGGATTGTTCGTGATCGAGGACTGGCACAATTTCGGTGCCGACTACGACCGCACGCTGATGGCATGGCGCGCCAACTTCGACGCGGCTTGGCCGCAACTCGCGGCGCGCTACGACGAACGCTTCAGGCGCATGTGGCGTTTCTACCTTTCCAGTTCGGCGGCAGTGTTCCGCGCGCGCCGCGACCAGCTCTGGCAGCTGACGCTCAGTCCGGGCGGCGTGCGCGGCGGCTATCGCGTGCCCCGCTGAGCGTTCAGGCAAGAGCCTCCGCCGCAGCGACGATGTCAGCCTCGCCAGGCAGCACCAGGAATGCCGCTGCTGCCAGCGGAGTGTAGGTATCGGCACCGACCACACGCTTGAGCGGCGTGGCGCCCAACCCGGCCTCGACCAGTGCGGTGACAATGCCCTCGCCCACGCTGGCGCTATGGCGGCCCTCGTCGACCAGCACGATACGCCGGGCCGTTTTCGCCTGTGCGGCAACGTATGACGCATCCAGCGGCACCAGCCAGCGCAGGTCGACCACGCGGATCTTCCAGCTGTGCTTTTTCTCGAGTTCGCGCGCGGCGCGCAGACTCATCGGTACGCCATTGCCGTACGTGATGATCAGCAGATCATCGCCATCGCCATAGACACGGCCCTCGCCCAGGCTCATGGCCTCGCCGAGCGCAGGATAGGCAAACTGCCATTCGCCGTCGCCGGGCGCATACAAGTCCTTGGTCATGTACAGCGCGATCGGCTCGAGAAACACGCACACGCGCCCATCGACCCGCGCCAGCGCCATCAGCGTGCGCAGCATCAGCGCGGCATCGTCCCCGCGCGTGGGGCAACCAACGACCAGGCCGGGGATGTCGCGCAGTGCGGTGATCGAATTGTCGTTGTGGAAATGGCCGCCGAAGCCGCGCTGATAACCGAGCCCGGCAATGCGCAGCAGCATCGGGTTGCGGTACTGGTCGTTGCTGAAGAACTGCAGACTGGCAGCCTCGCCGCGGATTTGGTCGCAGGCGTTGTGGAAATACGCCAGGTACTGAATTTCGGGGATGGGCAGCAGGCCCATGTTGGCGTAACCCTGAGCCAGCCCGAGGATCATCGTCTCATCGAGCAGGGTGTTGAACACGCGCGCGCTCCTGAACGCCTTGTGCAGACCCTTGGTGACCGTATAGACGCCACCCTTCTGAGCCACGTCCTCGCCGAACAGCAGCGCCTCGGGGTACTTGATCAGCAGATCGTGCAGCGCCTGGTTGATCTGGATCGCCAGATGCCGCGGCGGCTGTTTCTCGGGCAGCTTGTCGACGCCGCCGAACACCGCCTCGCGCTGCGCAGCGTCCGGCGCGCGCGCGGCCTCGGCGGCGACGGCATTGGGCGTGTGCGGCGCTAGCGGCGCCATCACCTCGGCCAGCGTCGTGAGCTTGGGCCGGCGGTCGGCCTCTTCGGCGGCGGCGAAGCAGCGCTTGCGAATCGCCTCGTAGTTCTCGAGCAGCGCATCCGGCGTGTACAGGCCGGACTCCAGCGCGATGGCCGCGGAGCGCAGCAGCGGATCGGTGGCCTCCACCGCCACCAGTTCCTCGACGCTTCGCCATTCGATCTCGAAGTCGGTGCCGGCGTGGCCCATCACGCGCGTGGTGCGCAGGTGCAGGAAGGTCGGCCGCCGCGTGCGCCGGCAGTGCTCGACGGCGCGCGCGACGTCGGCATAGCCGGCGGCCAGGTCAAGGCCGTCAGCATGGAAGTAGTCGAGATCGCGGCGTCCGCCGAAGCTGGCGCTGATCCAGTCGGCCGGCGTCTTCACCGAGATGCCGATGCCGTTGTCCTCGCACACGAACAAAATTGGCGCCGGAAGCTTCTGGTAAGCCGTCCAGGCAGCGGCGTTGAAAGCCGTCTGCGCCGTGGCGTGGTTGGCCGAGGCGTCGCCGAACGAACAGATCGCGATGCTGTCGCCGGGCACCGGCAATGCATGGCCGATGCGTCGTGCCTGTTCGATGGCGATGGCGGTGCCGAGCGCCTTGGGCAGGTGCGAGGCGATGGTCGAGGTCTGCGGCAGCACCCACAGCGGCTTGCTGCCCCAGACTTTGTGGCGGCCGCCGGAAGCCGGATCGTCCTTGCCGGCCGCGAACGACAGCGCCGAGTCCATCACCGGGTCGGGATTTCGCCCATCATCACCCGGCAGCTTGCGGAATCGCTCGGCCATGAACGCGCCGGAGCGGTAGTGCAGGAAGGCTGGATCGGTGTGCCGCGTGAGGCGCGCCAGCATGGCGTTGCCTTCGTGGCCGCTGGAACCAATGGTGTAGAAGACCTTGTTTTGCACCCGCAGCACGCGCGCCATCAGGTCGAGATGGCGGCTAATCAGTTGTGACTCGAACAACTCGCGAAAGCCCTGCGCGTCCAACGCGCTGCCGGGCAGTACCTGCGCATCCGCGGCATGCTCGCGTTGCGCTTGCCCGCGCCACCCAAGCACGAACTCGATGAAATTCCGGTCGACGATCTCGGCGCGGTTGAAGCCCTTGTGGCGGGCGGGGATCGGCGCGGGGATGGCATTCATGGGCGACGGTGGCTGCTGCAGGCGAGCCGGCAAGGATAGCGCCGCGTCGCCACCGCCAAAAGGCGCCGGCTTGACTTGGGACAGGGCAGCGACTGCGGGTGCCGGGGAAGATGCCGCCGGATCCGCAATGGAAGCCGGCATGAGTTACCACGATCTGCGCGAGTTCATTGAGGCGCTGGAGGCCTGTGGCGAGTTGCGCCGTGTCGCCGTGCCGATGGACCCGCATCTCGAAATCACCGCGTTCTGCCAGCGCACGCAGCGCAACGGTGGCCCCGCCCTGCTGTTCGACCGGGCGGGAGCGAGCCGGCACCGTTTTCTCGGCAATGTATTCGGTAGCGCCGGGCGCATCCAGGCGGCGCTGGGTCGTCGGCCGGTGGCCTCGATGCGCGAACTGGGCGAACTGCTCGCGGCGCTCAAGGAACCGCGCTGGCCGGGCTCGCTGCGCGAGGCCGTGTCGGCCCTGCCCGCCTACGGCCAGCTGACGTTGGTGGCACCGCGCACGGTGGCCACGGCGCCGTTCCTCGCTGATTGCCGGCAGGGCGACGAGGTCGATCTTGGCGAACTGCCGATCCAGACCTGCTGGCCCGAGGATGCCGGCCCGCTGATCACGCTCGGTTTGGTCATCACGCGCAGCCAGCGGCTGGATCGCCAGAACATCGGCGTGTACCGCATGCAGGTGATCGGCCGCAACCGCGTGATCATGCGATGGCTGGCACATCGCGGCGGTGCGCAGGACTATGCCGAATGGTGCGAACTGCACCCGCGTGATCCGTTTCCGCTCGCGGTCGCGATCGGCACTGATCCGGCAACCACGCTGGCGGCGGTTGCGCCGCTGCCGGACACCCTGTCGGAGTTCGAGTTCGCCGGGCTGTTGCGTGGCGCGCGCGGGCACGTGCTACGCAGCCGGCTGACCGGGTTGGATCTTCCGGCCAGCGCCGAGATCGTGCTCGAGGGTCACATCTTGCCCGGCGACACCGCGCTGGAAGGTCCGTTCGGCGACCATACCGGCTACTACAACGCGGTCGACCGCTTTCCGGTATTCACCATCGAGCGCATCTGCCGGCGCGAGAACGCAATCTACCAAGGCAGCTGGATGGGCCGCTCGCCGCACGACGAACCGTCGATGCTGGCGATGGCGCTGAACGACCTGTTCGTCCCGATCCTGCGCCGGATCTTTCCCGAGGTCGTCGATTTCCATCTGCCGCCGGCGGCGTGCTCCTACCGGCTGGCCGTCGTCAGCATCCGCAAGCGCTACCCGGGCCACGCGCGGCGCATGATGTTTGCGGTTTGGTCATATCTGCGCCAGTTCACCTACACCAAGTTCGTGATCATCACCGACGACGACATCGACGTGCGCAATTGGGATGACGTGTTGTGGGCGGTGTCGACGCGTGTCGACCCGGCGCGCGACTGCCTGATCAGCGAGAACACGCCGGTGGACTATCTCGACTTCGCCAGCCCGCAGCCCCACCTGGGCGGTAAGCTCGGCATCGATGCCACCAACAAGTGGCCCGGCGAAACCACGCGCACCTGGGGCCGCCCGATTCGCCCCGACCCCGCCGTCGAGCGTCGCGTCGATGCGCTGTGGGCGCAGGTGTTCGGCGCCGCGTCTGATCCAGATCAGTGACCCGGCGCGGCGGCGCGCTCACGCTCGCGCCTGCCACCCCATCGCGTGAGGAGGATGCATGCAACTCGTCTGCCCCGCCGGCAGCCTGCCCTCGCTGCAGGCGGCCGTGGATCAGGGCGCCGATGCGGTGTACGTGGGCTTTCGCGACGCCACCAATGCGCGCGCCTTTCCCGGCCTCAACTTCGACGAGGCCGACCTGCGCCGCGGCATCGCCTATGCCCATGCACGCGGCCGCAAGGTCTATGTCGCGCTCAACACCTACCCGACCCCTGTGCAGCTGGGGCACTGGGAGGCCGCGGTCGAGCACGCCGCGGATCTCGGCGTCGACGCCCTGATCATCGCCGAGCTGGCGGTACTGGACTACGCCGCGCGGCACTATCCCGCGCTGCCGCGACACCTGTCGGTGCAGAGCTCGGCCACCACCCACGCCGCACTGCGCTACTACGCCGAAGAGTTCGGCATCAGCCGCGCGGTGCTGCCTCGGGTGCTGGCGATGCAGCAAGTCGAACGCCTGGCTGAGAAGTCGCCGGTGCCATTGGAGACGTTCGCGTTCGGCAGCCTGTGCATCATGGTCGAGGGCCGTTGCCAGCTGTCGAGCTACGTCACGGGCGCCTCGCCCAACCGCCATGGCGTCTGTTCGCCGGCCAAGTTCGTGCGCTGGGACGAAGCGCCGGAAGGCCGCAGCGTGCGTCTCAACGGCGTGCTGATCGACCGCTTCACCGATGGTGAGGCGGCGGGCTATCCGACCGTGTGCAAGGGCCGCTACCAGGTTCGAGACGAAAGCTTCCACGCGCTAGAGGAACCGACCAGCCTCAACACGCTCGACCTCCTGCCGCGCCTCGCTGCGTGCGGCATCGCCGCGCTCAAGATTGAAGGCCGCCAGCGCAGTCCGGCCTATGTCGCCGCGGTGGCCGCGGTCTGGCGCCAGGCGATCGACCGCCTGCAGTCCGACCCCGCCGCGTATCGCGTCGAGCCGTCCTGGCAGGCTGGGCTCGCTCGCGTCGCCGAGGGCGCGCAGACCACCCTCGGTCCCTACCACCGCTCCTGGCATTGATCCCGACCCATGCGCCTGACCCTCGGACCCCTGCAGTACTTCTGGCCGCGCCGCCTGATGCTCGATTTCTACGCTGCGATGGCGGAACTGCCACTGGATGTGATCTATCTTGGCGAGACCGTATGCAGCAAGCGCCGCGAGCTGCGCGGTGGCGACTGGCTGGCACTGGCACGCGAACTGGCGGCAACCGGACGCGAGGTCGTGCTGTCGGCGCTGACCCTGCTCGAGGCCGAGTCGGAGCTCGCCAGCCTGAAGCGCCTGGTCGAGAACGGCGAGTTCGCAGTCGAAGCCAATGACATGTCCGCCGTGCAACTTCTGCGCGAGCGCGGCCTGCCCTTCGTCGCCGGTCCCGGCGTCAACCTCTACAACCAGCGCGCGCTGGCGCTGCTGCGCCGGGCGGGCATGACGCGCTGGGTGCCCGGCGTGGAGCAGGGCCGCGAGCAACTCGCAGAGATCCGCCAGGCGGCGGATTCAGGCGCACTGCCGGAAATCGAACTGATCGCCTGGGGCCGGCTGCCACTAGCCTATTCGGCGCGCTGCTTCACCGCGCGCGCGCACGACCTGCCCAAGGACGACTGCGGCTTCCGCTGCCTCGACGATCCCGAGGGCCTGCCGCTGGCGACGCGTGACGGCACGCCGTTCCTGCGCATCAACGGCATCCAGGTGCAGAGCGAGACTGTCTGCGATCTGGCTCCCGAGATCGACGAACTGCGTGCGGCCGGCATCAATCTGCTGCGCCTGTATCCGCAGCCGCAAGGAATGGCCGACACGGTCGCCTATTTTCGCGCCGCGCTGGCGCAGGCGCCGCAGGAGCGCCGCGGCGACTGCAACGGCTACTGGTACGGCGAGGCGGGCATGCGCGCAGTAGAGCCGCTCCACGCGGACCCGCTGCGCCAGAGCCCGACGGCACCGCTCGCCGCACGCTGAGGCGTCTCGCCTGGCGCAGACGGTGCGCCACCGGGCGCTTTGCGCGGCTCGACAACTGCCTCGTCATGCCGAGCTCAGCGAAGCATCTGGCCTGCCGGGCCATTGCCGCCGGCCATGCCGAAGGGTCCTGCCGCCCGCCAGATTCTTCGGCAGGCGATCTCGGGATCGCGCGAAAAGCCGGATGACCCGGGGCGGGGGAACCTTCGTGGGAAAGATCCCATGCCGCGCGCAGCAACAGCGGAAAGCGCTGCACGTTGCCTTGCCCTCATTCCCCTTGCCCCCTCCCCGACCGCGCCCGGGGAGAGGATCGGGGTGAGGGAATCATGTCCCGGCTGGCAGGCAGCCTGCCGGCAGACCGTTCGGTTCCGTTCGGTTGCCTACGGAAGTCCCGCCGGGGACGACCCCATCAAGCTGTCGCCGCAGGCAAGCGCAAGCGCGGTTGTTGAATCAGGTGCTGGCCCGGGCTGGCGAATCACGGCATCGGGTGCAGCGGCACCGGTTCGATCGCCAGTGCGCGCGCGCCAGCAGCAGGTGCCCTGCGCGCGGCGTGGGCATCGCGCGCGGCCGCGGCGAAGCGCGCGGCGCGATGCAGCGCGATGCGCAGGGCCAGTGGAATCGATTCCCACGGCAGCTGATCGAGCAGGTTGCGCGCGGTAAGGCCGAGTTCGGTGTCGCCGGTCAGCGCGAGCCGGCGCTGGAAAAACAACGTGTCGGCGTCTTCGAGGCGGCTAGCCAGCAGCAGGAACTCCAGTGCACGTCCGCGCACGGCCGCTTCGGCCGGCGCGTCGCCTGCACACGTACCCAGGTTGCCGGCTTGCGCGGAGAGCACCCAGCGCAGCCCGAGATCGGTCACCTCGATGGCGATGCGGCGATCGACGAGGAATGCCAGCTTGCCGGCCTGCAGCGGTACCTGCAGCACATGCCGGGTGACCGACTCCAGCAGTCGCCGCTGCCACGCATCGGGAACCGCGCGCAACGGCAACGCCAGGCGCTGCGGCGGCGGCAGCAGGCCCAGCAGGCGCCGGCGCAAGCTGTCCGGCGGTACCGCCGCCCGATCCTCGGCGAATGCCAGCGCCGTACCCGCGCGCAGCTGCTGCGCCACGGCGCAGTCGATCGCGCTTCGCATCAGTCGCTCGCCGTCGGCGGGATCGAGATGGCGGCGCGATGCGCGCTGGCGGGCGCGCTCCTGCACCTGCTCCTCGCGGGCGGGATCGCGCAGCGGCAACCCTGCGCGCTGCTTGCGCGCGGTCAGCGATCGCACCACGTGCTGACGCAACGCAAGTCCGTCGATCAGGGCGTCATCGATCCGATCGATGAGGAAACGGTGGCCCGCAAGGGGCAGGGGCAATGCAGGCGGCATGGGCGTAACCTCCGCCGCCTTGATACCGCGGCGGCAACGTGCCCGCCTTGTCCTGGATCAAGGCCGCGTCGGACAGCGACTGCCAGCCGCGCTCAGTGGCCCGAAGCGGGTACGTAGCGGCACTCGGACGCGACCTTGGCGATCTCGGGGATGCTGTTGCTGACGCAGCTCCAGCTGACCGCGTGATGGCTGGCGTCCAGCTTCGGCACCAGCGTCACACCAACTGCGTCGGGGCTGACCGCACCGGTGAAGCCAACCGACAGCACGCCGGCAGGTCCGACCACGATATGGCTGATCTCGTTACTGGTGAGGTAGTCGGGTGCGCCAACCTTGGCGGCGACATTGCTGTCCGGCGCGCGGCCGTTGGCGATCATGGAATTGGCGACCGCCGCCTTGACCGAGGCAAGCAGCAGCGAACTGAGCGCCACATGCAGCGCGTTGGGGTTGACCGGCGGGCCGACCGGCGCGGCAGCAGCCTGCGCCTGCGTGGCGGCTGCAAGGACCAGCAGGGAAACGGCGAAGACGCTGCGACGAAAGTGCATGGCGAATCCTCAGAATGCGTTGATGCCCGTGATTTCGCGGCCGACGACCAGCTGGTGCACGGTCTCGGTGCCTTCGTAGGTGATCACCGACTCGAGATTGAGCGCGTGCCGGATCGGCACGTACTCGACAGTGATGCCCGCGCCGCCGAGGATATCGCGCGCCTCGCGCGCGATATCGATGGCCATGCGCACGTTGTTCCACTTGGCGAGGCTGACCTGGGTCGGTTGCATCCGGCCGGCATCCTTCAGGCGCCCCAGTTGCAGCGACAGCAGTTGGGCGAGCGTGATGCGGCGAGCCATGTCGGCGAGCTTGAGCTGCACCGCCTGGGTGGCGGCGATGGGCTTGCCGAAAATGATGCGCTCCTTGGCGTAGTCGGTGGCTTGGCCGTAACAGGCGATGGCGGCGCCAATCGGACCCCAGGTGATGCCGTAGCGTGCCTGCGTCAGGCAGCCCAGCGGACCCTTCAGGCCTTTGACGCCGGGCAGGCGGTTGGCGTCCGGCACGCGCACGTGGTCGAAGAACAGCTCGCTGGTCACCGAGGCGCGCAGCGACATCTTGCGGTGGATGTCGCGGGTTTCGAAACCCTGCATGCCTCGCTCGACGATGAAGCCCTGGATACCCTCGTCGGTCATCGCCCAGACGATCGCGATGTGCGCCAGGCCACCGTTGGTGATCCACATCTTGGCGCCGTTGAGGATCCAGTCGACGCCGTCCCTCCTTGCGTGCGTCTTCATGTTGCCGGGATCGGAGCCGCCGTGCGGTTCGGTCAGGCCGAAGCAGCCGATCACCTTGCCTGCCGCCATGTCGGGCAGGAAGCGGCGCTTCTGCTCCTCGCTGCCGTACGCGAAGATCGGGTACATGCAAAGCGAGCTCTGCACCGATACGAAGCTGCGGATGCCGGAGTCGCCACGTTCGAGCTCCTGGCAGATCAGGCCGTAGCAGACCGCGTTCATGCCGCCGCCGCCATATTCGGCCGGCAGCGACGAGCCCAGAAGACCCAGCTCGGCGATCTCGGGGATCAGGTCCGTAGGAAACACGCCGCGGTCGAAGCAGTCGCCGATGATCGGCAGCACGCGTCCGTCGGTGAAGCGGGCGACACTGTCTTGCACCATGCGTTCCTCGTCGCTGAGCAGCGAACGAACGTCATAGAGGTCGTGGGGATCGAGCGAGACGGCCATGCGGGCTTCCGGTGGGTCGGCAAACCACGCGATTCTAGCAGCGCCGCGTGAATGCCCGGCGCCCTGGCCTGGCTCGATGCCCAATCGCGGCCGGCGCGGCGCGCTCAGCGATTGGCGACGCCGTGCGGGACGTGGCCGGTGGCGACGTGACGGCGTGCTGATTCGACGTTGACGTGCGAGTCGTCGAAGAAGATGTCGGCGGCGAAGGCTTCGAGAAACGGCCCCTTGTCGCGGCCGCCGAGGAACAGCGCCTCGTCGATACGCACGCCCCACTGGCGCAAGGTCAGGATCACGCGCTTGTGCGCAGGGGCCGAGCGCGCGGTGACCAGCGCGATGCGGATTGGCGAGGTCTCCGCCGGAAACGCCGCTTGCAACCGCTGCAGCGCGGCGAGAAAACCGCGGAACGGCCCCCCCGCTAGCGGCTCGGCCGCGCGCTCTTGCTCGCTGCGGTGAAAGGCATCCAGGCCCTGCTCCTGGGAGATCCGTTCGGACTCGTCGGCGAACAACACAGCGTCGCCGTCGAAGGCGATGCGCAATTGCTCCGCATGCCCGTCGGTCGCCGTCGACGGCATGATGGTTGCCGCCGCGACGCCGGCCTCCAGCGCGCGGCTGACGTCCTCTGCGTTTGCCGAGAGAAACAGGTCGGCACCGAACGGATGCACGTAGTCCGAGGTTGGCGCACCGCTGGTGAAAGCGGCGCGCGCGATGTCGAGCCCGTGGTGCTGAATCGAGTTGAAGATGCGCAACCCGGTGTCGCCGGAGTTGCGCGACAGCAGGATTACCTCGACCTGCGGCGCCTGCGGCGAGCGCACATTCAGGCGCAGCAGCTTGCGCACCAACGGGAAGGCAACGCCCGGCGCCAGCGGCTGGTCCTCGTGCGCGATCTGGTAACGGCGGTAGGCATCCAGCCCCTCGCGCTCGAACAGGGCGTGGCTCTCGCCCAGATCGAACAGCGCACGCGACGAGATCGCCACCACCAGACGGTCATCGGTGGCAGCGTGCGGATCGTGGGCGTTGGGCGTGTTCATGGCGAAAGTGTAGAGGACCCGCAAGCCGGAAAGAGCGCAAGCCCGTTCGGTCAGGGCGCTGACACTGTCCCGGGTCCCTTGGGACCCTCCATCCCCGGCGCGGGGCGCCTGCGCGGCTTGCCCTGGGTCCCGGCTTCAGAGCGCGAACTGTTCGTCGAGGATGCGCTGCTCGAGGCGATGATCGGGATCGAACAGCAAGGTGACCGGGCGCTCGCGATCAACGCTGATCGCCACTTCGACTATGTCGCGCACCTCGATGAAATCTGCGGTGGCGCTGACCGGGCGCTCCTGCGCCATGCGCGCGCGGATGCGCACATCGGTCGCCGCTGGTAGGATCGCGCCGCGCCATCGTCGCGGCCGAAACGGGCTGATCGGCGTCAGTGCCAGCACGTTGGCATCCAGCGGCAGGATCGGCCCGTGTGCGGAAAGGTTGTAGGCGGTTGAGCCGGCCGGCGTGGCCAGCAGCACGCCATCGCAGACCAGCTCGTGCAGCTTGACGGCGCCATCGAGTGCGAGCTCGAGATGTGCCGCCTGGTTGGTCTGCCGGAGCAGCGACACCTCGTTGAAAGCCAGCGCCTCGCAGTGGTTGCCGGCGGCGTCGCGGGCGCGCATGGCGAGCGGATGCAGGACCGCGGGATGCGCCGCCGCGATGCGCTCCGGCAGGTCGTGGTCAGCATACTGGTTCATCAGGAAGCCCACGCGGCCGAACTTCATGCCGTACACCGGCACGCCACGCGCGAGGTGCGCGTGCAGGGTGCGCAGCATGAAACCGTCCCCGCCCAGCGCCACGATGACGTCCGCCTCGCCGACGCTGACGCCGTGGTAACGACTGCTGAGCGCGGTCTTCGCGGCCTGCGCCTCGGTCGAGGGGTTGGCGATGAAAGCCATGCGTTGCGCCATCGTGTGCTTCCTCCGCCGCGGCCGGGCGCGACGGCGCGAGCTTAGCGCGAGCCACGCGCCGCGGCGTGTCGCGGCTCAGCCCAGCAGCTTGGCGATGATCGCCTGATACAGCCCCGGCAGGCGCTCGAGCTCGTCCAGCGCGATGTGCTCGTCGATCTTGTGGATGCTGGCGTTGACCGGACCGATCTCGACCACCTCGGCGCCCAGCGGCGCGATGAAGCGGGCATCCGAGGTGCCGCCGCCGGTACTCAGCTCCGGCTCGACACCGCAGAACTCGCGACAGACAGCTGCCGCAATCTCGCGCAACCGTCCGGGCGGCGTCAGGAATGGTTCGCCGGACAGGTCCCAGTCGAGCGTGAAGTCGAGTCGATGCTGGCGCAGGGTCGTCTCGACCTGCGCCATCAGTGTGGCCGCTGGGCTGGCGGTGCCGAAGCGGAAATTGAACTGCGCCGAGAGCGCGCCCGGAATCACATTGCCGGCACCGGTGCCAGCGTGCAGGTTCGACACCTGCAGCGAGGTCGGCGGAAACGCGTCGTTGCCCTCGTCCCAGCGCATCGCCACCAATTCCGCCAGCGCCGGCGCCAGGGCGTGGATCGGATTCAGCGCCAGCTCGGGATAGGCGACATGGCCCTGCACGCCGTGCACGCTCAGCGCGCCGGATAGCGAGCCGCGGCGACCAACGCGGATCAGATCGCCAAGCCGATGGCGCGACGACGGCTCGCCGACCACGCAGTAGTCCACGCGCTGGCCGATGCTGCGGAAATGTCCGGCGACGCGCTTGACGCCGTCGCGCGAAGGACCTTCCTCGTCGCTGGTCAGCAGCAGCGCCAGCGTGCCCGGGTGATCGGGTTGGATGGCGACGTAGTTCTGAAGCGCCAGCGTCATCGCTGCGACGCCGGACTTCATGTCTGCCGCGCCGCGGCCGTAAAGACGCCCGTCGCGGCAGTCTGGCCCGAACGGATCGCTGGCCCAAGCCTCGCGCGGTCCGCTGGGCACCACATCGGTGTGACCCAGAAGTACCAGCACCGGTGCGCCCTGCCCATGCACCGCCCACAGGTTGTCGACCTCGCCGTAGCGCAGCGACTCGCAGCGGAATCCGCTGGCCGTCAGCCGCGCCGCGAGCAGCGCCTGGCAGCCAGCATCGTCAGGGGTCAACGACGGCCGGCGGATCAGCTCCGCGGTGAGATCGAGGATGTCGCTCATGCCAGCAGTGTGCCAGCCCGGCGCGCGCGGCGGAATGAGCCTTCAGGCCCGCGCCGGCCGCAGGCGTCCCGCGCGCGCGTCGCGGATTACCCGGCGCACGGCCATGCGCGCATCGTCCAGCAGCGAGTAAATCAGCGGCAGCGCCAGCAGCGTCACCGCGGTCGAGAACAGCAGGCCGCCGGCGATGGCGCGCGCCATCGGGTAGTACGGCGGGCCGTCGCCACCGATCGTGGACGTGCTCAAGCACAGCGGCAGCATGCCGAGTATGGCGGTGCCCATCGTCATCAGGATCGGGCGCAAACGGTCGCGGGCTCCGGCGATTAGCGCCTCGACGCGCTCCATGCCGCCATGCCGCAGCTGATTGATGTGCACGATCATGACGATGCCGTTGTTTACCACCACGCCCATCAGGATCAGGATTCCGATCGAGGCCATGATCGAGAAGGTTGTGCCGGTCAGCCAGAACAGCCAGAACACGCCGAACACCGAGAACACGAACGTTGTGAGGATCGCTGCCGGGAAGATCAGCGACTCGAACATCGCGCACATCACCACGTACACCAGCACCAACGCGATCAGGGTGTTGAACAGCATCTGGTGGCCGGCCTTCTGTGAATCGTCAAAGCTCTCGCCAAAGCTCCAGCGGTAGCCCGCCGGCATGGCTAACGCATCCAGCGCGTGCTTGATCTCACCGCGCGCCTGCTCCAGCGTGTGGCCGCGCGCGAGGTTGGCGTGGATCGGCAGCGCGGTCTGGCGGTTGATGCGGCGGATCGCGCCGGCCGAGGTCTGCGTCGAGAGGCTGACCATCGACATCAGGGGCACCTCGACCCCGTCGGCGCGACTCAGGGTGTAGTCGGACAGGTCGCCCAGACTCTGCGCATCGGCGTTCCTGAAACGTAGCGTCACCGGTACTTCGCGGTCGCCTTGGCGATACTCGCGCAGCGGCATGCCGCGCAGGCCGATGGCGATGGTGTTGGCCACCTCCTCGGCGTTGAAGCCCAGCATCTTTGCGCGCGTGCGATCGACGCGCACCGCCACCTCGCGATCGGCGCCGTGCTCGGAAAGATGCACGTCGCGCAGCGCCGGCAGCCGCGTCAGCACCGGCAGCACCGTTCCGGCGAGATCGCGCAGACGCTGACCGGAGTCGCCGCTGAGGCTGATTTCGACACGGGAGCCATTGCCGCGGCCCTGCTGGTCGAACCCGACGGTGCCGATCGGAAGCTGCGGGAGGCCCTTGCGGATTGCCTCCATGATCGCGCTGGACGGGCGCCGCGCCAGAGGGCCTTCGGTCAGCAGCACGTTGGTGATCGCGTTGCCCTGCTCGTCGTAATAGCTGTAGACCGACCGGATCTCGAATGCCCGCTTGTGCGCCATGAGATAGCGCTCGACCTTGGCCACCCACGGCTCGATCTGCGAAAGTCGGTAGGTGCCGTTGAGCGTGTACTGCAGTTGCAGCTGACGCGATTCGCCGCTGGCGAACATGTCGTACTTCGTCTTCGCCATCGGCACGAAGCTCAACGCCAGCAGCGCCGCCAACGCCAGTAGCGACACGCGCCGGTGCGCGAGCGTCCAGCGCAGCGCCCGTGCGTAGCGTTCGCGGAGCCGGCTGACCAGACTGACCTTGCCCAGATACCTTGGCGCCGGCAGCTTCGACGACAGCATCGGGATCAGGCTGACCGCCACCAGCCACGAGGCCAAGTGCGCGATCGCCATGGTCACCGCGACCTGGGTCAAGAAGATGCTGATGTTGTTCTTCTCACCGAAGATGTTCGGCAGGAACACAACGATGCTGGTGAAGGTGCCGGCGGCGATCGCGATTCCGACTGCCTGCGTGCCCTGCACCGCGCTGTACCAGGGGCGGCCGGGATGCAGCTCGCGGAACTGGTAGATGCTCTCGACCACCACAACCGCATTGTCGACGAGCATGCCGACCGCCAGCAGCAGGCCCATCATCGAAAGGGTATTCAGGCTGATGCCAAAGAAGTACATCGCGCCCAAGGTGATGACGAAGCACACCGGGATCGCCAGCGAAACCATCAGCGTCGACGCCCAGTCGCGCAGAAAGAAATACAGAACCAGCACCGATAGCAGGGTGCCGGCCACGCCGGCCTCGGCCAGCTCGCGCAGCGACGATGTCACGTTGTCGGCTTCGTTCGACAGTGTGTAGATGCGAATGCCGCGCAGTTCCGGGTCCTGGCGCACACGGTCGATGGTCTGCATCACCGCGCGTCCCACCTGCACCAGGTTGGCATTGCGCTCACGGCTGATGTCGATGCCGACGGCCGGGCGCATGTCGAGGCGCCGTGCGTAGTTCAACCGCGCCGGTCGCAGCACCACGTCGGCGACATCCCCGAGTCGCAACCCTTGGCGGTTGAGAACGAGGGCGCGGATATCATCGAGACTCTTCCACTCGCCCAGAGGTTGCAGTTGGTAGCGCACGCCGCCGTTCTCGACGTGGCCCGCCGAGATCGCGAAGTTGGCCCGCTGCAAGGTCTTGTACAGATCGTTGAGGCTGATGTGGTGGGCGGCCAGGCGCGCGGCCGATAGCCCGATCTGCACCTGCGGCGGCGCGACCCCCTGGATATCCACGCGCGCCACGCCGGGAATGCGTTCCAGCGGACGCTTGAACTTGCGGTCGAGCAGGTCGTAGGCGTTGGCGAGGTCGTGCTCCCCGGCGATGCGCACCTGCAGTACCGGCTGGTCGGTGGTGGAGAACTTCTGCACCGTATAACGCTGCAGGTCGGACGGAAGCTGGTCGCGAATGGCGTCGATCTTCTCGCGCGCCTCGACCGCCTTGACCGCGACGCTCTCGCCCCACTTGAATTCGAGCTGGATGTCGGCGCCGTCGGCGCGCGAGCTCGACTGCATGCGCTGGATGCCGGGCAGGGTCGCCAGCGCCTCCTCGACCGGGCGCGTGATCGTGCGCTCGACCTCCCCAGGGGTCGAGCCGGCATAGGGGATCTGCACGAACAGGAACGGCGCGTCGATGTCGGGGAACTGCTCCAGCGGCAGGCGAAACGCGGCAATCAGGCCGATCAAGGTCAGGGTGACGAAGAACATGATCGTCGTCACTGGCCGGCGCAGGCTGAGCTCGGCAAGGGTCATGCGCCGGACGCCGCGGTCGCGGACCGTGGGTCGTCCGCTTGCGAGCGGCCGCGGTCAGCCTCGGCGGTGCCGCGATGGCGCGCGCCGCGCGCGGCGTACCAAGCATCGCCGCGATGATCCAGCAAGTCGTACACAACCGGGATCACCACCAGGGTCAGTAAGGTCGAAACCAGCAGGCCGCCGATTACCGTGATCGCCATCGGTGCGCGCACCTCGGCGCCGTCGCCGCGGCCCAGCGCCAAAGGCAGGAAGCCGATCAGCGTGCACAGCGTGGTCATCACGATCGGTCGCAGGCGCGAGGACGCCGCCTGCATCAGGGCATCGCGCTTGGCCGCGCCCGCCTCGCGCAGCTGGTTTACGCGATCGATCAGCACAATTGCGTTCTTGACCACGATGCCGACCAGCATGATCAGGCCGATGAACACCACCACCGAGATGGTCGAGCCGGTCAGCTTCAGCGCCAGCACCGCGCCCACCATCGCAAGCGGCACTGAAAACATGATCACGAACGGATGCAGCAGCGACTCGAACTGCGAGGCCATCACCAGATAGACCAGGAACATTGCCAGCCCCAGCGCGAACAGCAGCGAGCGCGTGGAGTCACCCAGCTCCCGGCCCTGGCCGCCGATGCGCACGCTGACGCCGGGCGCCAGCGGATGCGCGGCGACCAACCGGTTCACCTCGGCGATACCGCCTTCCAGGTTGCCGCCTGCCAGTCCGGCCGAGACAATCGCGACGCGCTCTTGGCTGATGCGGTGGATCTCGGCCGGACCCACGGTCTGGGTGACGTCGGCGACTGCCGACAGCCGGATCGGCGCCCGCGGCGTGCCGCCGACTATGAGGTTGCGCACGTCGCTGAGGCTGCGCCGCTCGGAAGGTCGCAGGCGCACCCGCACGTCGACCTTCCGATCGCGGTCGTCATAGCGGGTCGCGACGTCGCCACGCACCTTGCGCACCACCTCGTCGGCCACCGCGCGCGTGGTCAGACCCAGCGCCGCGGCGCGATCAGGGTCGAAGTGGATCTGGATCTCGGGCACGCCCGCCTCGACTGTCGAGCGCACGTCGGAAAAGCGCTTCGACGCCTTCATCAGCGCCTCGAGGCGCTGCCCCGCCCGCGCCAGCGCATTGAGGTTATAGCCGCGAATCTCGACCTCCAGCGGCGCGCCGAAGCTGAGCAACTGCGGCCGCGCGAACTTGACCTGCACGCCCGGCACGCGCTGCATCGCCGCGCGCAGGCGCACGGTCTCGGCCTGCTCGCCGGCGACACCCACGTCGGGCCGCATCGCGAAGCCGATTCGCGCGATGTTCTCGCCGGACTCGGTGGGGTTGGCGTCCAGTCGTGTGCCCGCGCCAGCGACGCCGTAGATCGAGGCTACGCCGGGATCGTGGCGATGCGCGCGCGAGATGGCCCGCACCAGCGCGTCGGTGGTCGCCAGCGGCGTGCCGGGGGCTAGCGTCGCGGTCATCTCGAAGCGGTTCTGCGCCAACTGTGGGATCAGGTCGAGGCCCAGCGTCGGCACCAGCGCCAGCGCAATCGCGAAAGCCAGCGCGGCTGCGCCCAGCACGCGCCACGGGTGCGCCAGCGCCTGCGGCAGCATCCGCACATAGGCCGCCGCGGCCGGATCATAGAGTCCCCGCACGCGCCGAGAGGCCCAGAACATCGGCGGCGCGACTGCGCGCGCGATGGCGCGCGTCAAGGCCACCGCGAGCCAAGCAATGACGCGCGCCGGCACGCCATACCAGCGGCGCGGCGGCGGCGGCAAGGATTCCTCGCGATAGGCCAGCGGCGCTCGGCCCTGCAGCGAGGCCAGCATCGGGATCAGGCTCATCGCCACCACCAGCGATACCAACATGGCGAAGGTGACGGTCAGCGCCTGATCGCGAAACAGCTGACCGGCAATGCCCTGCACGAACACCAGCGGAAAGAACACCGCCACCGTGGTCAGCGTGGAGGCCGTCACCGCCATGCCGACCTCGGCCGCGCCGCGCACCGCGGCGTCGAGGGTCGACAGGCCTTGGCGACGCAGGCGGGCAATGTTCTCCAGCACCACGATGGAGTCGTCGACCACCATGCCAGTGGCCAGTGCCAGTCCACCCAGCGACATCACGTTGAGGCTCAGTCCCATCTGGCCCATGAAGAAGAACGTCGCGATCAGGGACACCGGCAGCGACAGCGAGACGATCGCCGTGCTCCAGCCTTCGCCGAGAAACAGAAAAATCACCAACACCGCCAGCACGCCGCCCAGCAAGGCGTCGTTGCGCACGTCCTCGAGCGCGTGGCGGATGAATACCGACTGGTCGTCGATCACGCTCAGCCTGGCGCCCGGCGGCAGGTTCTTTTCCACGGTGGCCAGCGCCGTGCGCACGCCGTCGGCGACGCTGACGGTGTTGGCGTCACCCTCCTTGTAGATCGCCAGCTCGATCGCCTCGCGACCGTCGACGCGTATCACCCCCTTGCGTTCCTTGTAGCCCTGGCTGACAGCGGCCACGTCCTTCAGACGCACCGGCACGCCCTTGTCCACCGCGACTAGCATGTCGCGCATCTGTGCCAGGTCCCGGAACTGGTTGACCGTGCGCACCAGATAGCGCTGGCTGCCCTCGTCGATGCGCCCGCCGGAGATGTTGACGTTCTCCTGCCGCAGCCGCGTCACGATGGTGTTGATGTCCAAGCCAAGCTGCGCCAGCTTCTGCTGGTCGACCGCGACCTCGATCTCGTCTTCGAGGCCGCCGCCGACCTTGACCGCGGCCACGCCGCGTACCGGCTCGAGCTTCTTGCGCAGCTCAAGGTCGGCGTAACGGCGCAGGCGCTTCAGCTCACCCGCGTCGGCGCCCGCACCGGCCGGCGCGGTCAGCGCCAGTCGCAGGATCGGATCGGTTGATGGATTGAAGCGCAGCAGAAGGGGCTGCTTCGCTTCCAGCGGCAGCCGCAGGGTGTCGAGCTTGTCACGCACGTCGAGGCTGGCCTGGTCCATGTCGGTGCCCCAAGCGAAGCTGAGAATCACGTCCGACTGTCCCGAACGCGACACCGAGTGCACGCTGCGCACTCCCTTGACGACCCCAACGGCTTCTTCCACCGGCTGGGTAATCAGGTTCTCGACCTCGACCGGGGCGGCGCCCTCGTCATCGGTGCGCACGGTCAGCGTCGGATAGGAAAGATCCGGCAACAGGTTGACCTTGAGTCCGCTGAGCCCGATCAGACCGAACAGGACCAGGGTCAGTGTCAGCATCGCCACTGTCACCCGCCGCCGCGCGGCAAAGGCGGGAAGGCTCACGAGGACTTCTCCACCACCGCGACCTCGCTGCCGTCGCGCAGCGCGCTGTGGCCCAGTGTCACCACGCGATCGCCGGGCTTTAAGCCCGACAGCACCTCGATCCGGTTGCCCTCGCTGTAGCCGGTGCGGACCTCGACACGGCGCGCGACCTCGATCACGGCCGGCGCTCGTGCGGGCTCGGCCGCAACCGCCTGGCCTTGGCCGCCCTTGACCACTTCGCGTTTGACCGGCGCAGCCTGACGCGCGATTAAGAACACCGCGCTGTGACCATCGTCGTCGATCACCGCGCTGCGCGGAATCACCAGCGCGCTGCGACGCTGATCGTAGACGATGCCGATACGCGCGAACATGCCTGGCCGCAGCACGCCGTCGTCGTGGTCGAACTCGCAGGTGACGCGGAAGGTGCCGCTGGCGGCGTCGACCACCGGCGCGATGCGCAGGACGCGGCCGCTGAAGTCATGGCGGCCCAGCGCATCCACCGCCAGACGCACGGGCTGACCGGCCTTGAGTCGGCCCAGCTCGCGCTCGGGCACGTTGAGCACCGCCAGCAGCGGACTCATGTCGACGATGTGGAACAGCGCCTGGTTGGTCTGGATCAGATTGCCGCGCTTGACCATGCGCTGACTGATCACGCCGCCGATCGGCGCGGTGATGCGCGTCCACGACAGCGCCAGTTGCTTCTGCTCGTAGATCGCGCGCTGCGCAGCAAGGTCGTAGCGCAGTTGGTCGTAGTCCTTCTGGCTGATCAGCTTTCGCTGCCAGAGCTCCTGCGAGCGGCTGAAGTTGCTCTGCAGTTTCTTCAGCGTGGCATCGGCCTCGGCCAGCGCCAGTCGGGCTTGGGCGTCGTCGAGCTCGGCCAGAACCTGGCCAGCACGCACGCTCATGCCCTCCTCGGCATCAACGCGCAACAGCACGCCGCCGGTCTTGGCGACGACGTCGGTCTCGTGATCGGCCTCCAGCGGCGCGGTGCCGGAGTAGCTGGCCTCGATCGGCGCCAGCTGCGCCACCGCCACCTCGACCGGGACCCTGGCGCGGGCCTGATCGCTGGCCGCGGGCTTGCCTCCGCAGCCCGCAATCAGTAACGGCAGGAAGGCCAGGGCGAAAATCCTGCGGAACGCAGCAGGGTAGGCGACGTGGGGCGAGCGCATGACGATTGCACCGGTGCAGTATTGGTGTATTACAATGCTACTGCACTATATTTTCCGCCATCCCCCATTCGTCATGGTCGTTGCGGCTTCAGCGCTCACGCTCGCGGCTTGACGTCCAGCCCGACCAGCCGGACCAAACGCTCCATCGGCCGCAGGGCGTGCACCCCGATAGGTCACCCGGTCCGCACCACCCAGCGGCCCAGAGCGGGGCCTGCCAAACCCGACGATCGCGAGCAATCTGGCCGTGTGCCGGCCCAATGCGGCCGCGGCGGCGGGCGTCGCCAAGCCGATACTGCGAGGTTGGTGGTCACTTCCGCGGGGCTTGTCGGGCGTGCCGCGGCGGCTACAATGCGCGCCTTGCCGGACGCGCTCCGGCCTCTCCCGCGCCGTGGAATCCAGACGATGATCCGATCGCTTGTCCTGCTTGCCGTACTGGTCCTCACGGCCGGGGTCGCCGGCTCCGCCGCGGCAGCCGCGGTCCACCCGGGCGACCCTGCGGTCGGCCGCATCATGGTCTACACCTGCCATGGTTGCCATGGCATTCCCGGCTACCACAATGCCTATCCCAACTACCCGGTGCCGAAGATCGCCGGCCAGCACTATCAGTACCTAGTGACGGCCCTGAACGAATACCGTAGCGGCGATCGCGCCCATCCGACCATGCACACGCAGGCCGAGAGTCTTTCCGAGGCAGACATCGCGAATATCGCCGCCTACCTGTCCAGCCTCAAGAAGTGATGCCGTGCAAGGATCCCTGCCGATGACCGTTCGAGTTGCACTTCCGTTCCTCCTCGCCGCCGCGCTGGCGCTTCCCGTGGTCGCCCGTGCCGAGGGCAGTGCGGTGGCGGGCAAGAAAAAAGCCGTGGTCTGCTTCGCCTGCCATGGCGCCAACGGCAACTCCACCGACCCGCAGTACCCGCGTCTGGCCGGCCAGTATCCCGGCTACATTGTGCAGGCGCTCAAGGAGTACAAGGACGGCCAGCGAAAGAATCCGATCATGCACGGCTTCGCCTCGCAGCTGACGGAACAGGACCGCGAGGACATCGCCGCCTATTTCCATTCGCTGCCGCCGGCGCTCTACAACCTCAAGGGCGACATCCAGGGCAGCGGCAAGGGGCTGTAGTCCCCGCACCCGCCCAGTTCCGGACCAGCACAAGACCCGGCCGCGCGCCGGGTCTTGTTTTCAGCCACCCAGCGCCGAGGCGCCCTTGTTGCCGCGGTAGTAGGGATCCTCGCCGCGGCTGTGGTCGGTCGCGTCGCGCACCCCGGTGATCGCGGGAATTCGCTCGCGCAACGTCCGTTCGACGCCCTGGCGCAGCGTGGCATCGACCGCACCGCAGCCATGGCAGCCGCCGCCGAACTGCAGCACGACCGTGCCGTCGGCCTCGACCTCGCGCAAGCTAACGTTTCCGCGGTGCGCGGCCAAGCGCGGATTGATTTCGGTTTCCAGCACATAACCGATCTGCTCGACCAATCCGGCATCGGCATTTGGCGGGGCGCAGCGCAGATGCGGGGCGCGCACGGCCAGCTCGCCGCCAGTGGCCGTCTCGTCGTAGTCGATCGCAGCGCCCTCGAACCAGCGCGCGCTGGGGCCATCCACGTAGACGCTGAAGCCGTTGCACGCGATCACGACGTCTTCGCCGTCAATGTCGCCGGGCTCGCAGAACGCCAGCTCGCATTCGGCGCGCGCTGTTCCGCCGTTGCTGGCACGGATGCGCACCCCCCAGCCTGGCCCACCCTGGGTGGCCAGCAAGTGCCGGAAGTGGGCCTGCGCGCGTTCGCTGATCTCGATCATCACCGCTCATCCGGATTCAATCGGGACCATTTTAGTCCGGATTTTCCGATCCGTGGCATCGATATACTTCACGACCGGACCGAGGACGTCGCAATGTCGCTTCAAGAGCTTGCTGCCCTGCCCTGCCAGCCGCGCCACGGAAGCGAGCATCGCCTCAACCGCGCGCGCACCGACGAACTGCTGCGCGTGCTGCCTGGATGGGCACTGGTCGAAGAGGGCGCGGCCATCGCCAAGGATTTCCGCTTCGACGACTTCCACCGCACGCTGGGCTTCATCAACGCCGTGGGCTTCATGGCCAACCAAGCCGATCATCATCCCGACATCGAGGCCGGCTACGGCCACTGTCGCGTGCGCTGGTCCACCCACGACTGCGGCGGTCTGTCGATGAATGACTTTGTCTGCGCCGCGCGCTGCGAGCGCCTGCTGGCGACCTGACGCCACCGTGCGCGCACCGAAGGGGACCGCGCCGCTGCTGTTCGCCACGACCGCGCTGCTGCTGGCGGCGGTGCTGGCGTGGACTGGCAACACCCTGACGACGCAGGCGCTTGTGCGGCACGCGGAGCGCGCCGCAGCCGCCTATGCCCGCGGCAACTCACCCTGGCGATGGCAGCCACGCCACGCGCGCGACGTGGTTGCGGGGCGCGTATTCGGCGACGGCACGCTGCGTCCGTCAAGCGATGGCCTGCTGCTGCGGCTGGGTTCGTCGCAGCCGGTGCAAATTGGCCTGCCGCTGAGCGTGCCGATGGATTTCGTACGGCTGCCGCGACTTCGGCTGGAGCTCGACGCCGACGCGCCGATACTGCTTGCGCTCGCCGGTCGCCAGACCCTGGACGGCCCGGCCTATTACGCGCCGGTCACGGTACTGAGACCCGGCGACGCGACGCTGGACCTTGCGATCGACACGCTGCCCTGGGTAATCGCCAACCATCGCGTGCCGCCGCCGGCCCGCTTCGCGATGCTGCGGCTGACCGTGCAGGGCAGGCCCGGAGCGACGTTGACGCTGAGGCGAATCGAACTGCTGCCGCCGAGGGCATTGCCGCGCGGAGTCGCTGCGCTGGCGGCCGCACAGCCCTATGACCGCTTCATGGCCATGCCCACTCAGAGGACCCTCGCGCTGCCCGTGGTAATCCTGCCGCCGGCCCTCGATGCCAGCGCCCTGCTGGCGACGCGGGATCGCATCCGGGCGCGGGCCCCGGCAGCGGTGGTCGTGCCGCAGGGCGACCTCGACAGTGTCCTCGCCGCCGCCGTCGCTGGTCCACCCTCGCCTGCTTCCGCGACCTCGCCGCTGCTGGCGCCTGCGCTGGCCTTGCTGGCTCTGGCCGTCCTGGCGCGGCCGCCGCGGCAGCTCCGTCTGCGTGCGCTGATCGAAGCGACCGTGGCGCTGATACCGGCCGCCTGGTTGATTATCGGCATGCACTACGACGGCCGCATCGGCCGCTCCGATGCTGCGATGATCGCGGTCGGACTGGTCTATGCCGCCGCGCTGGAGTGGCGCGCGCAACCGCGCGACTGGACCCTTCTGGCCCCGGCGCGCCTGTGGATCGTTCCACTGCTCCCCGCGCTGGCGGCACTGGCGGCGTGGACCGTCCTGCACGGCGCCGTGCCGGAACCGCTGCCTGCGCTGCGCTACCTCGGATGGGCCCTGCTGCAGCAGTTCATGCTGCAGGTCATCGTCGCGCGGCGGCTGCAGCGCGCCGGCAACCGCGGAGTCGCTGCGCTGGCCACGGCGACGCTGTTTGCCCTGCTGCATGCGCCCAACACGCCTCTAATGCTGCTGACCTTCGCTGGCGGTTTGCTGTGGACGGCGTGGTTCCTGCGTCGGCGCGCGCTGATACCCGTGGCCTTCGCGCACGCAGCCGCGGCACTGCTGATCGGCGGCCTGGTGGCGCCCGACACCTGGCTGCGCTCGCTGGAGGTGGGCGCGCGCTATCTGCGCTGAAGCCGGTCCAGCACGGCAGCCAGGTCGGCCGGCAGCGGCGCCGAAAACGCGTAGCCGCGACCGTCGAGATCGAACTCGAAGCGCGCCGCGTGCAGGAACAAACGCTTCAGTCCCGCCGCATCACGCAAGTGCCGGTTGGTTTCGCGATCGCCATACTTATCGTCGCCGGCCAACGGATGCCCGGCATGCGCGGCATGCACGCGAATCTGATGGGTACGCCCGGTGCCGAGCGTGGCCTCGGCGAGGCTGGCGCCGGCGTAGCGCTGGACCTCGCGGAAAAAAGTCAGCGCCGGCTTGCCGTCCTCGGCCACCCGCACCATGCGTTCGCCGCCCTGCAGTTCGAACTTGCGCAGCGGCACGTTGACGTCGAACTTCGCCCTCCGTGGCTCGCCGCCGATCAGGCACAGGTACTGCTTGGTCACCCGACCCTCGCGGATCAGCCGCTGCAGGCCGGTCAAGCCGGCGCGGGTACGCGCCAGCACGATCACGCCCGAAGTGTCGCGATCCAGCCGATGCACCAGTTCGAGGTGTTCCTGCGGACGCGCCGCGCGCAGCAACTCGATCAGGCCGAAACGCACGCCGCTGCCGCCGTGGCTGGCGACTCCGGCCGGCTTGTCCACCACCAGGAAGTCGCGATCCTCGTGGATCACCGCCCGGGCGACGCTGTCAGCCAATGCCGGCGGCGGCGGGCCGGCCTCGGTCTCGACCGCGGTGCGCACGGGCGGTATGCGCAGCTGATCGCCGTCCGCCAGGCGCGTGTCGGGCTTGGCGCGACGTCCGTTGACGCGCACCTGGCCGGTGCGCAGCAGGCGGTAGATCAGGCTGCGCGGAACGCCCTTGAGCAGCACCGCCAGGCAGTTGTCGATGCGCTGGCCCTCGCGCTCGGGGCCGACCGTGATCAGCCGCACACCGGGGCCGGCGTCACGCGAAGTAGCCGTCTGCATTGATAAATCCGGTCATTGGCGGATAAACTTGACGGGCGTCTTGCAGTGCACGCCGGGTTCGGCCCGGCGGACTGCACCCCGCCGGGCACGCCGGCGAGGAACGCGCCGGACGTCCTGACCGGAGCCGGCCGTCACCCTCCCATCGTACCCGGTCCGGGTCGCATACCGGCCTGCCACCGTCATGGCGGCAGGCGGCGGCGATGGCGCAAGGGCCCTGACATACACCGCCGCAGCAGCGGATCGCTGCGGCATGATTGCCGCGTTCGCGGCGCGATCCCCGGCCGGCCGCCTTGCGGCGCCGTCGCGGAGCGCAGCCGCGGGCGGCCGAGGAACAACACAATGAAGCGCATGCTGATCAACGCAACTCAGCGTGAAGAGTTGCGTGTGGCCATCGTCGATGGCCAGACCCTGTTCGATCTCGACATCGAGATCCCCTCCAAAGAGCAGAAGAAATCCAACATCTACAAGGGCCGCATCACCCGCGTCGAGCCCTCGCTGGAAGCCTGTTTCGTCGAGTACGGCGGTGAACGCCACGGGTTCCTGCCGCTGAAGGAAATCACCCGCGAGTATTTCCTGCCGGGTGTCGACCCGCACAAGGCCGGCATCCGCGACCTGCTCAAGGAAGGCCAGGAGCTGATCGTCCAGGTCGAGAAGGAGGAGCGCGGCACCAAGGGTGCGGCGCTGACCACCTTCATCAGCCTCGCCGGCCGCTACATGGTGCTGATGCCCAACAACCCGCAGGCGGGGGGGGTGTCGAGGCGCATCGAGGGCGAGGATCGCCAGGCGCTGAAGGAAGCGATGGAGCACCTCAGCCTGCCCGAGGAGATGGGCCTGATCGTGCGCACCGCCGGCCTCGGCCGCGACGCCGAAGAGCTGCAGTGGGACCTCGACTACCTGCTGCAGCTGTGGAAGGCGATCGCCGAGGCGGCCGTCGGCAAGCCGGCGCCGTTCCTGATCTACCAGGAATCGCGGCTGATCATCCGCGCCCTGCGCGACTACCTGCGCAACGACATCGGCGAGATCCTGATCGACCACGAGGATCTGTATCAGGAAGCGCGCGAGTTCGTGCAGCAGGTGATGCCCAACAACCTGCGCAAGCTCAAGCTCTACAACGACACCACGCCGCTGTTCTCGCGCTTCCAGATCGAGAGCCAGATCGACAACGCCTTCGCGCGCACGGTGCGACTGCCGGCCGGCGGCGCGATCGTGATCGACCAGACCGAAGCGCTGACCGCGATCGACATCAACTCGGCGCGCGCCACCAAGGGCAGCGACATCGAGGAAACGGCGTTCAACACCAACTGCGAGGCGGCGGTCGAGATCGCCCGCCAGCTGCGCATCCGCGATGCCGGCGGCCTGATCGTGATCGACTTCATCGACATGGACAGCCCCAAGCACCAGCGCGAGGTCGAGGACACGCTCAAGGAGGCGCTCAAGCTCGACCGTGCGCGCGTGCAGGTCGGCCGCATCTCGCGCTTCGGCCTGCTGGAGATGTCGCGCCAGCGCCTGCGCCCGTCGCTGGACGAATCCACCCAGATCGTCTGCCCGCGCTGCGACGGCCACGGTCGCATCCGCGGCGTCGAATCGCTGTCGCTGTCGGCATTGCGCCTCGCCGAAGAGCACGCGATGAAGGAACACACCGGCCAGGTGCTGCTGCAGGCGCCACCGGAGGTCGCCAACTTCCTGCTCAACGAAAAGCGCGCCAGCGTGGTCGAGATGGAGCTGCGCCACAAGGTGCATGTGGTGATCGTCGCCGATCCCAAGCTGCAGACGCCGCACCTCGAGATCAGCCGCATCCGCGAAAGCGAGATGGGCGAGCATGCCAAGCCCAGCTACGAGCGCACGACCGTCGCCGCGCCGACCGCGCTGCCGAAGGTCGGGCAGATCGACGTGCAGGGCGAGCAGCCGGCCGTGTCGGGCGTCACGCCCGCCACTCCGGCGCCATCGCGGCCCGACGTGGAGCCTGTTGCCGCGCATGCGCCGGCACCGCGCATCGCGCCGGCACCGGCGGCAACTGCGACATCCGACGCACCCGGTGGCGGCCTGCTCAAGCGTCTGTTCGGCTGGTTCGGCGGCAACAACGCAACGGCGGCGCCGGCAGTGCCGCGTGCCGCGCCACGCCCGCCGCGCCCATCGCGCGAGGAGCGCCCGGCACCGCGCCCGCCACGCGACGAGCGGCGGCCCGCGGGCTCCGGAAGGGCGCAACCCGCGCGCGCCGGCAGGCCCGGTGGCGAACGCGGCAGTGAACGCACACGCGGCGTGACCGCCACGCCGCTGCCGCAGGCCAAGCCGCGCAGCGAGCCGTCGCCGCCACGCGAACCCCGTGGCGAGCGGCCGTCGCCCCCAGCCCGGCCAGCGCAGCCAGCGGCACGGGCACCGGCCGCCAGCCCGGAACCGAAACCGTCGCCGGCGACCGTGCCTGCGACCACGTCCGACGAGGCCCAGGCTCCTGCGGGCAGCGACGCACGCACCGACGCCGCCGGCGAGAGCGCACGCGCACGTCGTCGTGGTCGTCGTGGCGGCCGCCGCCGCCGCCGTCATGACGAGAGCGCCGCGACCGGGATGGACGCCAGCGCAACCGCACAGGACCTGCACGACTTCGACGATGAGGAAGGCGATGTCGCGACGCTGGCACCGGACGGCACAAGCACCTCCGCGCACACCGCGCATTCCGTCGTCAACCCGCCGGCACCGGTAACGCCCTCGTTCGCAACCATAGCGACTTCGCCGACACCAGGCGCCGCAGTCGTGCCTGCTGCGTCCGCGAACACACCGGCACCGGCATCGGCACCGCGCGATGGAATGCCTGCGGCCACTGCTTCTGCCGCCCCCGTGTCCGCCGCCTCCGTGTCCACTGCCTCCGCGGCGACACCGACGCCGGCGCCGCCGGCTGCCGTGCCGCCCGCCCCGGAACCGGCGCGCGCCCCGTCGTTGCCGTCCGCACTGCCGGCATCGTCGCCTGCTGCACCGGCGCCCGCGGCGGCACCCATGCCAACGGCGATTCCTAAGCCGCAATCCGTTGCGGGCGGGGCGCCAGGTCCGGCACCGATCCCCGCGGAGCGTCCGCTGTCGCCGTCACTGGCACCAACCCGCGAAGCGCCGCCTCCCCCCGTCGCGGGCGCCAGCATGGCATCGCCGCAGCAATCCAGCCTGCTTCCGGAAGCACCAAAACCGGCACCGGCACCGGTACGCCCGGCATCCGTGACACCGTCACCTGCCTCTTCGCCGGCACCGGCGAACGCGGATCCCGATCAAGGCAGGCCGGACAACGACACGACGCCAAGGCCCTGAGCCCGCCCTATCCGCACCGACCAACGGTGCGGATAGCGCTCAGCCGTCCGCCGCGCAATGGCGCGGGATGTCCGCGTATCCGCTGAAATGCACAGCGTCGCCGCAGCCCGGGCAGGCGGCGTCGCGCGGCAGCAGAAGCTCGCGAAAACGCATGGCCAGCGCATCGAACAGCAGCAGGCGCCCGACCAGGGGCGTACCGACGCCGAGCAGCAGCTTGAGTGCCTCGGTCGCCTGCAGCAGACCGATCACGCCGGGCAGCACGCCGAGTACGCCGGCCTCGGCGCAATCGGGTGCATCCGCCGCCGCGGGCGGCTCGGGAAACAGGCAGCGATAGCAGGGCGAATCGGCACGCCGCGGGTCGAATACGCTGACCTGGCCGCTGAAGCGCTCGACCGCGCCATACACCAGCGGCAGGCGCAGCCGCACACTGGCCGCCGCCAGCAGATAGCGGGTCGGAAAATTGTCGGCGCCATCGATCACCACATCGTGTCCGCCCAGCAACGCCTCGACATTGCCCGCCTGTACGCGCACCGCGTGCGT
>JAJYDI010000101.1 GCA_021777635.1 Pseudomonadota bacterium | reverse complement strand
GGCCGGCCGCACGCGTGCTGGCCGAAGCCGTGAGCGTGATCAAACTCGAGGGCCAGCGCATTCTCGAGATCGGCTGCGGCATCGGTCTGCCCAGCCTGGTGCTGCGACAGCGCGGCGCCGACATCACCGCCAGCGATCATCATCCGCTGGCGGGCAGCTTTCTTGCCCACAATGCCGCGCTGAACGCGCTGGCGCCGATTCCGTTCGTGCAGGCGGCCTGGGCAGCCCCCAACCGGCTGCTGGGCCGCTTCGACCTGATCATCGCGAGCGACGTGCTCTACGAGCGCGGACACGCCGAGCTGCTGGCGGACTTCATCGACCGCCACGCGCAACCGCGCGCCGGGATCCTGATCGCCGATCCCGGACGCGGGCACGCCAATCAGCTCGGCCGCCGGCTGCTCGGACAAGGCTACGCCGGCAGTGAATCGCGCTGCCGCTTCGAGGAAACCGAGACGGCGCCGTTTCGCGGACGCCTGCTGCGTTATCGACGCGATCCGTGCTGAGCGCGGCACCGTGCCGCCGCCCGGTCGGTCGCGATCGCGGCATCGCGGCTGCCTCCCGTGACTCCGCGCGCGGTCTCAAAGCGCCTCGGGCCATTCGCCGTCGCTGCGCGCGCGCTGCATCCAGCTGCGCGCGACCGTGCCCGCGGCTTCGCGCTGAATTCGATAAAACGAGGCGTTGTTCGCCAGATCGCGCCAGCGTTCCATGTCGCGGGTCAGGCGGCTGATGTGCCAGGCCAGCATGGCCAGATCCGAGCGGGGCATCTCGCCGGACGGCTGCTCGAGGACGACCGCCAACAGCCGGGACAGGCTCTGCAGACTCCACAACGACCCTTGCACCTGCTCCTCGGCCCCGCGCTGGATGGCGCGCAGACGCTCCACCCCCAGACGAGCCAGGCCGGCATCCGGGGGCGCGGCCGACGCGTTGCCCTGCAGGTTCCTCAACAGAACATCGAGCAGCTCGCCGTCGTCGCCGCCACCGGTGCAGCGCGACCCGCCCGCACCCGGCTCGGGGCCTGGATCGAAACGCTCCGAACGCGACATCACACCCTCCTCAAGTCCACTCCTGACGGCGAGTTCGGCCCCGGCCGCCATGCCTGGCATGGGTCGGACACCGTCCTTACGGATGCCCGAACGCGGCATGCAGATAGATGGCATCCAGCGTGAGTCCCGGCAAAGCGCGGCACAGGGCCACCGCGCGCCGGGGACTGGGCCGGTAGTGACCGTTCTCCCAGCCGGAAATGGTGACGTTCTCGACATGGATCTGTCGCGCCAGCTGGCGCTGGCTCAGGCCAGCGCGCATGCGCGCCTCGCGGATGGGGCTGGGCACCCGGTACGGCATGCGCTGAATATGGTGTTTCCGAACAAGCGCTGTCAACGCATTCCGCACGACAGGGGTATGGCCCGCCCATACCCTTGGAACACCGCTGCGCTGGAGTCGCGTGATGAAGAGCTTCGCCGATCGGCTGCGCGAGGCACGCGTCGCGCGCGGCTTGACTCAGGAGCAGCTCGGCTTCGCGGTGGGACTGACCAAATCCTCGATCTCGGCCTGGGAGAACAGCCGTGAAACGCCCAGCTTCCACACCCTGCCCAAGCTGCGCGAGGTGCTGCATCTGACCCTCGACGAACTGATCTGCGGGTTGTCGTCCGCGGCGTCGGGATCCGCCATCAAGGATCAGCGCGGCGAATATGCGGCGCACGAGGGCAAGGTCGTCGCCCGGGACGCCGCCGAGCTGGCCCTGCTCACCCGCTATCGCAGCCTGCCGGGCAAGCGTCGGGCGGCTCTGCTGGAACTGCTCAAGCCCGAAGCCTGAATGCCTCCGCGACACGGTTGTCCATCGCCCGGCGTGCGCGGCGACCCGCGGCCGCTGGACCGTATCCACTGCTTTGCCTTTACACTGCGGACCTGGATTCGAGGGAATGCCTGTGGCCAAGCCCAACTACTCGTTCGAGAAACGTCAGCGCGATCTCGCCAAGAAAAAGAAGCAGGATGAAAAGCGCCTGAAGAAGCTGGCCAAGGGCGGCGGCGCGATCGCCGACGGCGATACGCCTGCGGCAACCGACGGCGACAAGCCGCTGCAGTAACCGGCCCGCGCGGCCCGGACCACCCGACTGCGCCTCGGTTGCCTGCGTCCCCGTCCATGCGCTGCGCCCATTTCGACGCCGGCCGCTGCCGCTCCTGCAGCGAGCTGCCGCTGCCCTACCCCGCCCAGCTCGCGGCCAAACAGGCGCATGCGCGCCGTCTGCTGGGTGAAGCGCAATGGCTGGAACCCGTCGCCAGCCGCGAATCGGGCTTCCGCAACAAGGCCAAGATGGCGGTCGGCGGCAGCGCCGGGCAGCCGCTGCTGGGCATCCTCGATGCGCATGGGCACGGCGTCGATCTCGCCGACTGCGCGCTCTATCCGGCCGCATTGCAGGCCAGCTTCACGCCATTGAAGCGCTTCATCGCGAACGCCGCGATCGCACCCTACGATCTGGCCACGCGCCGCGGCGAGCTGAAATACGTGCTGGTGACCCTGGCCGAACACACCGGCGCGCTGATGGTGCGCTTCGTGCTGCGCTCGCAGGAGCCGCTGGCACGCATGCGCAAGCATCTCGACCGCCTGCGCGCGGAACTCCCGGCGTTGAGCGTGGCCTCGGTCAACCTGCAACCGGAGCACAAGGCCGTCCTCGAGGGTGAGCACGAGATCCTGCTGACCGCGGAAGCCGACCTGGCGATGCGCCTGAACGGGCTGACCCTGCACCTGCGGCCGCAGGGTTTCTTCCAGACCCACACCGTGATCGCCGCCGGGCTGTATGCCCAGGCCGCGACGTGGGCGCACGAACTGCAGCCGGCCACGGTCTGGGACTTGTACTGCGGCGTCGGCGGCTTTGCCCTGCACTGCGCCGACGGCGGGCGCGACGTGCTCGGCGTCGAGGCCAGTCCCGAAGCGGTCGTCGCCGCCGAGCGCAGCCGTGACGAGGCCGGCCTGACGCGGGTGCGGTTCCGCGCCGCGGACGCGACCGCCTTCGCGAACAGCCCGGCGCACGCGGCGGAACTGGTGATCGTCAATCCGCCGCGACGCGGCCTCGACGAGACCCTGTGTCGCCGGCTGGACGCGTCGGCCATGCGCTGGCTGATCTACTCCAGCTGCAACGCCCAATCGCTGGCCCGCGACCTGGCCCGCATGCCCGGCTTGCGGCTGCAGCGTGCGCGCGTGTTCGACCTGTTCCCGCACACGCGTCACTATGAGGTGCTGACCCTGCTCGGCCGCGGCTGATGCCGCGACGCGGCGTCCGGACGAGGCCGATGGCGCGGCTCGAACGCGCCGGCTCAGCCGATCCGGCGCACGCGAAAGCGGCGACCCTTGATGGTGCCGGCGCGCAGACGTTCCACGGCCTGGTCGGCCAGCGCGCGCCGGATCGCGACATAGGCGCGGGTGGCGAAGACATCGATCTTGCCGACCGCGTCGGCCGCCAGCCCGGCATCGCCGGTCAGCGCGCCGAGGATGTCGCCCGGCCGCATCTTGTCCTTGCGGCCGCCGTCGATGCAGACGGTGACCATCGGCGCCAGCGCCAATTTTTTCCCGCCCGCAGCGGCGGCCTTCAACACATGCCAGGACAGCGGCGCGGCCTGCTGCGTCTCGATGGCGGTCGCACGGGCCCGTTCGCGCGGCGTGCACAGGTGCAGCGCCAGGCCCCTGGCGCCGGCGCGGCCGGTGCGGCCGATGCGGTGCACGTGCACGTCGGGATCGGTCGGCAATTCCCAGGTGATCACCGCCGCCAGTTCGCGCACGTCGAGCCCGCGCGCCGCGACGTCGGTGGCCACCAGCACCGAGCAACTGCGATTGGCAAACTGCACCAGCACCTCGTCGCGGTCGCGCTGCTCCATGTCGCCGTGCAGGGCGCGCGCGGAAAACCCGCGCCGGTCCAGCTCGTCGGCCACGTCCTGGGTGTCGCGGCGGGTGTTGCAGAACACCAGCGCCGACTCGGGCTGGTAGCTGCGCAACAGCTGCGCCAGTGCATCCAGCTTCAGCGCCGGCTCGACTTCGAACCAGCGCTGCTCGATGGCGTCGTTCGCCGGCTCGGAGTCCACGGTGACCGTCACCGGCTCGCGCTGCACGGACGTGCTGATCGCGCGGATCGCCTCCGGCCAGGTCGCCGAAAACAGCAGCGTCTGCCTCTCCGGCGGAGTCTTGCCGATGATCTCGGTGATCGCCTCGGTGAAGCCCATGTCGAGCATGCGGTCGGCCTCGTCCAGCACCAGCATGCGCAGCGACGCCAGATGCAGGCTGCGCTTGCGCAGCAGCTCCTGCACGCGGCCGGGCGTGCCCACGACGAGGTGCGGATCGTGCGCTGCCAGCGACGCCAGCTGCGGCCCCAGCGCGATGCCGCCGCTGAGGGTCAGCAGCTTGATGTTGGGCGTGGCGCTGGCCAGCCGGCGGATTTCCTTGCTGACCTGGTCGGCCAGCTCGCGCGTCGGGCACAGCACCAGCCCCTGCACTCGACTGAGGCCGGCGTCCAGCCGCGCCAGCAGACCGAGGCCGAAGGCCGCGGTCTTGCCGCTGCCGGTCTTGGCCTGCGCGATCACGTCCTGTCCGGCCAGGATCGGCGGCAGGCTGGCCGCCTGCACCGGCGTCATCTGCGCATAGCCCATGGCGGCAAGACTCTGCAGCAGGGCCGGGCTCAACGGGAGCGTGGCGAAATCAGTCATGCGCCATGATCGCATCGAAGCGGTCCCGGCGCGGCGATGCGCACGCCGGCTCGCCGCAATGGCCGCTCACCACGCGCTGCGCTGCGGCAGCAGCCCGCGCAACTCGGCGTCGGTCAGGTTGCGCCATTGCCCCACACGCAACGCGCCCAGCCGGATGTTGACGATGCGCACCCGGCGCAGCTGGGTCACGCGGTAGTCGAAGGCCTCGGCCATCAGCCGGATCTGCCGGTTGAGCCCCTGCGTGAGCACGATGGAAAAGCCGAACTTGGCGATCCGGCGTGTCGTGCAGGGCCGCGTCATCTGCCCGTGCACGCGCACACCGCGCGCCATGCCGGCGAGAAACGCGGGCGTCACCGGGCGATTGACGCCCACCAGGTATTCCTTCTCGTGCGCGTTCTCGGCGCGCAGGATCTCGTTGACGATGTCGCCGTTGCTGGTCAGCAGGATCAGGCCCTCGGAATCCTTGTCCAGGCGCCCGATCGGAAAGATGCGCTCGGCATGGTCGATGAAATCGACGATATTGCCCTTGACCGCGTGCTCGGTGGTGCAGGTGATGCCGACCGGCTTGTTCAGTGCGATGTAGACGTGCCTGCGCGCGGCGGCTCCCCGCGACGGCCGGGCACGGATGGCTTCGCCATCCACGCAGATCGCGTCGCCCGCCGCGACCACGGTGCCGATGCCCGCGGGCGCGCCATTGACCGTCACCCGCCCCTGCGCGATCAGCGCGTCGGCTTCGCGGCGCGAACACAGCCCGCTGTCGCTGATGTACTTGTTCAGGCGCATGGCCGGGCCGCGTCACCGAGGGGAACGGGCGCGCATGCTGGCACAGCGACCGTGCAGCGTCATCCGCGGCAAGCGTCGGCGCTGCCCGGTTTCAGTGCAGGAATCGCGGCTGCATCAGCTGGCTCAGAAACCACGGCAGCACGCGCGGCGCGATCAGCGCGGTGGCGACCACGCCGTACAACGCGCCCCACAGATGCGCGCTGTGGTTGATGCGGTCGCTGCGCTGGCGGTCCATGTAGAAGGTGTAGCCGAGATACAGCACGGCGTAGACGATCGCCGGCACCGGCAGCACGAACACCACGATGGTCGCCCACGGCTGCACCAGGATGAAGGCGAACAGCACCGCCGAGACCGCGCCCGAGGCGCCCAGACTGCGGTAGCCGCTGTCGTCGCTGTGGCGCAGATACGCCGGCAGGATCGAGGCCAGCAGCGCACCGGTGTAGAAGATCACGAAGCCGAACGGCCCCAGCAGGCGCTGGTACAGCCCGGCCATCGCCGCGCCGAAGAAGTACAGCGTGAACATGTTGAAGAACAGATGCGCGCCGTCGGCATGGATCAGGCCGTAGCTCAGCAGCCGGTAGTACTGGCCGCGCCGGACCGCCGGCGGCCACAGGATCAGCGCGTCGAACAGGCGGCGATTGCCGAAGGCCGCGAAGGACACGACACAGGTGACGGCGATGATCAGCAAGGTGATGAACATGGGATTTCCAGTCGAAAGGGCGAACGTGGACAGGGTTCGGAACGCCAGATCCTTCCCTGCGTTCAGGATGACAGTCTGGGGCAGACCGGGCTCCTTCGTCCTCAGGGTCGTGCGAGCCCCCGTGCGAAGTCACCCCGAGGCGCAGCCGCTCGCCCGCCGCCCCGAGGCACAACCCTTCGTCGCGCACCGCTTCACCGTGTCGCCCCGACGCACACCGCTTCCACCGCGACACCCCGACGCACACCGCTTCCATCGCGACATCCCGAAGCGCGATCCTTGCACCGCGATACCCCAACGCGCATCCCCCTCCGTGTCATCCCGAGGCCACAGCCGAAGGATCCGGCGCACGGCAGCGGTGATTCCCGCAACGGGGCGCTCTCGTCGGACCGATCCTTTGCTGCGCTCGGAATGGCGACCCCGGGTGAGCGGACCGAAGGCCGCGAGTGACGTCAGGCGGCCCACCGGTCGAATCTTCGGGATGGACTCGCCAAAAGCAGCCCTTGCGACGAACCGCCGAAGGGCTAGACTCGCCGCGTCTTGATTCGAGTCGCCCGCAACGGCTGGTTCGGCGGGCGTGATCGTTGCTTCCGGGGGAGGACCGCGGTGCAGCCCACCGATATCCGCAAGCCCGAGTATTTTCACAAGGTCGTCGATTGCCAGTGGGCCTGCCCGGCCCATACCCCGGTGCCCGAATACATCCGGCTGATCGCCGCCGGGCGCTACAGCGATGCCTACATGGTCAACTGGGAATCGAACGTGTTCCCCGGCATCCTCGGGCGCACCTGCGACCGCCCCTGCGAGCCGGCCTGTCGGCGCGGCCGCGTCGAGGAAAACAACGGCAGCGTGCCTGACAAGAGCCGGCCCGAACCCGTGGCGATCTGCCGGCTCAAGCGCGTCGCCGCCGACCACAAGGACGACATCCGCGGCCGCCTGCCGA